>JABHEX010000202.1 GCA_018676385.1 Akkermansiaceae bacterium | reverse complement strand
CGTAGAGCTATGAAGCCTCAGCGACAGACTCTCGATCAAAAAAGTAACTGACTATAAGGTAAGTTCTATTCCTACGAGGTGAATCGAAGCGTTTGTCTGTTGCACGTCTGTGCTTTTATTGTCGAGAATTGAATTTCGTTAGCGACTCGAATCAGCTATCCGAAGGGCCTGGGCGATGTCCAATTCCTTTAAGCCAACTTTTGATGATGATGAGATTGTGTGGCTGCATAGCGCCGCCCAGCACTATGGGCTTCGCTTACGGAATGGAAGTTGCCGACGTGGTCGTAATGCACTCCATTGGTCGTTGCAGACACTGAATACAAACTTGATGTCACTTTCTGTACGCACCAGTGCATGAAACACGATGGTGCTTTTTCGAGAGAATTCATTTCCATCGCGCCGTTGAATGTGTTGAAAGTAAGATAGTATTTAGGACTTGAAGCCGCTCCTTCATGAAAGTCAATTTGGCTTAATTTTTTCTTTATTATTGAGTGATGTCGGTGCTTTGGTTTCCTCGCTTATCTGCTGACTCCCCTTTTCTTCTCTCTTCCATGGCTGCTCCCTTGGCGTTACTGAGGCTTTCCCCCTATGGCTCTTGATCAACTCAGGGCGTTTCTCGTCAAGATGCAAGACGACGAAGATTTGAAATCCACCGTTCTCGCCGCCTCAACAGCGGATGATGTGGCAAAAATTGCTGCCAAATTGGGCTTTGAGTTTTCTGGAGATGAGTTGCTACGCCAATCGGGCAAAAAGGTTGGACGTGTGACCGTCTCTAAGCAGGAAACACCCGGTGAGTATAATTAATTTTATATTAATCGTTTGATTGTTTTCAATTTGTTTTTGCTCTTTGTTGTTTTGTAGATATCTAGGATGACTGGGTTTAGTCTATCGCCTCCCCGTCGATGTTAATTTCAAATTCAATTCCAAAGCGATGAGCTGTGGCTCTAAATCGTTTAGCCAGTTCTATAAATAGTTTTTTCACTAACTCGTCGTCAAATTCGTAAATCTCTAGATTTGCAGTCTTAGCCATTGCTTGAAGGTCTTCTATCAGCTTCTCTACTCTTGTTGAAAAAACCTTACCGAACCGAGCTCTTTTTTCCGTAGATGAATTGAAATCTGGCATATCTGTCATGGTTTGTTTCCTTTGCCCATTGGTGCTCTACAACTATTTTTGCATGCTTTCTGATGATGTGCGTTGGTGTGTGGCCTAACCTCTCACCTGCAGAATCTGTTCGCTAGCCCTGAGTTGCTTAAATAGTGCCGACAGATCATTGACCAGGTCAGATCGACGCTAGAAAATATTATCACTCAAGTCTATGAGCGGAAATGATGAGGTCTTCAATCACTTCTGAATGCAATTTTATGAATAGGCTGCTACGGCTAAACTATTTTGAAGTTTCCATATGCTTGATTAAATCAATACATTTGCAGCTGTAAGCCCACTCATTGTCATACCAGGCAACGAGCTTCATGAATCGATCATTAAGAGCCATCCCAGCACCTGCATCAAAGACAGATGTGGCACTGTCGCCAAGTAGGTCGTTCGAGACAACTTGGTCGTTGGTGTAGCCGAGAATTCCCTTTAATTCTCCTTCTGCAGCTGCTTTCATAGCAGCTTTAACCTCTTCGTAACTCGTTGATTTTTCCAGATTGACGGTAAGATCAACCACTGATACGTCAGGTGTTGGCACCCTGAATGCCATGCCAGTGAGTTTTCCATTTAATTCAGGAATCACTCGCCCAACAGCTTTTGCCGCTCCTGTTGAACTGGGAATAATGCTTTGGCCGGCTCCTCGTCCTCCTCTCCAATCCTTGAGTGACGGACTGTCGACTGGCTTTTGAGTTGCTGTTATTGCGTGGACTGTGGTCATTAATCCACTCACGATTCCGAAATTATCGTTCACTACTTTTGCAAGTGGGGCAAGGCAATTTGTTGTGCAGCTTGCGTTCGAGACAATGTCTTGTCCTTGATAGTTTTTGTGATTGACGCCCATCACAAACATGGGAGTTTCATCTTTTGATGGAGCGCTCATTACGACTCGTTTTGCTCCAGCCTCGATATGCGCTCTCGCTTTATCGTCTGTAAGGAAAAAACCAGTGCTCTCGAGCACGTAGTCAGCACCGATGTCTCCCCATCTCAGTTCCTTAGGGTCACGTTCCGCAGTAATACGGATTGATTTTCCGTTAACGATGAGACTTTTGTTTTCAACTCTTACATCACCCTGAAATTGCCTGTGCGTTGAATCATATCGAAGAAGATAGGCCAAATAATCTACATCGATCAAATCATTCACTGCTACCACTTCAACATCATCCATCGACACAGCCTGGCGAAAAGCCAGGCGGCCAATGCGGCCAAACCCATTGATACCAATACGAATGGTCATGGGTGGATGCTCTAAAAACTAGTTATAGGGCCTGTGCACCATTCTGCATCTCCGTATTGGAGGATGCTCACATGATGATGAGTATTGTCACTCAGTGTTTGTTTTGTTTGAAATTCAGTTGCTCCTAGCGATTGCATGGCTGGTTTGATGTCACGAGCACTTCATCTCCAAGATTGATGCTTTTCATGAGTAGATCTAGGTCTCTGTTATTCATATTGATGCATCCACCTGTCACGCGTTGACCGATGCGTGTTTCATCATTGGTTCCATGAATAGCAAAACTGTACCATCGGAATGTTCCATCATATTCGTTAAATCTAAATGGCTGGGGTGTAGAGGGAATTGGTGTCAAACTGATATAGCCAGATCCACACTCACCTGTTTCACCGTCGCCTTTGAAATCTATTGAGTTCATATTGGTGAATAAATTTTTTGCTAAATAGCTTTTCGTCTTACCAGATTGTTTGATCAGGTCTTCATTCATTTCGAATCTATCTTTGCTCATAATTGCATTCACTTTGAATGTTCCCAGTGGTGTTACACCCTCTTCGAAGGTGCTGCCTATGCAGCCCACCCCATTTTTCCCATAGCCCACCTCGAAGTGCCACTCCTTGCCACCGCTTTCCCCTTTTGCCCTGCTCTCTTGTGGCGTTAATTGATTCAGCTCGATCTCGATTGTGCCTTCTCCCTGTGATGAGACGTTTTTGCTTTGTTGTTGTTGCATGCATCCTGAAAGCATGAGAGCCGCGGTTGTGACCATCAGCGTCTGTGCTAAGCGCATGATCGTTATCAATGATTCTGCTCATCATGGCGAGGGTCGTTTCTTCTGCCTGTAAAGATGAGCATGTTCTGAATGTTTTTGATTTGAAGCTTCTGATTGCGTCCGCTTTTTTACTCGGTTTATTAGGTCTCACTCAGTTTCTTGTTCGTCGTGGAATGTCGAGTG
>JABHEX010000201.1 GCA_018676385.1 Akkermansiaceae bacterium | reverse complement strand
AACGCCAAGCAGATCTTCTACTTGATGATTGAGTTCGATGGCGACTTCGGTGAATTTCCATCTGATGCATCAAGCGCTGATATCGATACCACTGGAACAGGCATCACGCTTGGCACTTCGACTTCTAACGACTTCTTCAAACAGTTCATTGCTGGCGGATATACCAAATCAGAGGAGATCTTCTATGCCAAGTCGACAATTACCAAAAAGCCAGATAACGTGCTTAAGGGAGATGCATTGGAAGCTGGAGAGTGTGGATTTGCCTACGTTGCAAACCAATCTACTAGTGTAAACTCAGGTCGCCCGCTTGTTATGGCCCCCATGGAGGAGTCTGGTGAATTCTTTAACCCCGATCCATATGATAACAAAGCTGTTGTTCTACGTATCGATGGTTCCGTGAAGCAGTTGCGTGTCAACCAAGCGAAAAAAGCAGTCCTGACCGGAGCTGATACTTTGTTTGATACTGGCGAAGATACCGTGTGGGGATCCGATGGATACGAATCAGGTAATCTGAAAAAGGCTCTGCCCAAGTAATCTATTTTTAACAATATCTTATTCAAGCTGGAGAGGTTTTCCTCTCCAGCTTTTTTTGTCTGTGTATTTCAAGCACCCTCAAATCCAAATCACATCAACAACAAACCAAACGATCATTACTACTCCGACGATTACTTTAATGATCAGTCCGGCGAGTGTGCCCAAAACAGATCCTATACCCGAGACTGTGGCCGGACGCACTTCCTGTTTAGCAAATACAAACTCACAGAGCATCGAACCGATCAGTGGTCCTAGGATCAATCCAAAGGGCATAAAAAATATCCCGACGATTCCACCGATCAATGCGCCTGCTGCGCCCCAGCGTGTTCCGCCGAACCAGCGGGTTCCAATGGCGCCACTCATAAACTCCATAACCTGGGAAACAACTAACAGGAATCCGAGTGCAACAAAAGTCCACCACTCCACGCCGGAATTATCTCTGAGCATTAACCAGTGGCCAACTGCTGCAAAGAATAGGATAAGGTGGCCGGGAAGAAACGGCACAAGAGTGCCAATAAAGCCTAGTACTAACAAACAGATAGTCACCATCCATGCAACACCGGCGCCTATCATAGGCAACCATGGAATCAAAAAATCAAACATGTATTATCTCTAACCCGCATCATTTAAGACTCAAGTAAATGCTTGTTTTTTTGTTCAGAAGCAGCTTTCATTGTTAGGTTTTCAGTGTTTGGATAGAGATATGCAAAAAGAATTGTTGGAAAATGATGTATTCTTGATGGCAGCCACCCAGTTCGATCGAGCGGCAGATTTTCTTGAACTGAGTCAGTCTGTTCGAGAGCGTTGCAAGTGGCCAAAACGACTGATCAGTGTCACTGTGCCGATCCAACGTGATGATGGTGAAACCGAGGTGTTTTTTGGCTACCGAGTACAGCATCACTTGTCGCGTGGCCCCGTGAAAGGAGGGCTACGATACCATCCGGGCGTGACGCTGGGAGAGGTTGCGGCACTGGCGATGTGGATGAACTGGAAATGCGCTCTGATGGGTTTGCCATTCGGCGGCGGTAAAGGTGGTGTCGCCTGTGATCCTCGAGTGCTGAGTATCGGTGAAAAAGAGAATATCACGCGCAGATATACATCTGAAATGATGCCATTTATTGGCCCCGAAGTGGATGTCATGGCACCTGATATGGGAACCGACGCGCAGACGATGGCTTGGATGCTAGACGTTTATTCTACCAATGCTGGCCACCTTGTCCCTGGTATTGTGACGGGAAAGCCTGTGGCGCTCCAGGGCTCTGAAGGCAGGACCCAGGCAACAGGTCACGGTGTCGCATTTCTTATCACTAGAGCGTTCGACAAGCTGGGCATCAACGAATGTGAGGCCACTGCTATAATACAAGGTTTTGGTAACGTTGGATCATACGCTGCTCGTACTCTGTCTCGTTACGGGGTAAAAGTAACTGGTATATCAGATGTGACGGGTGCTTTATGGAATGACCGTGGTATTGATGTAGAAAAATTACTTACCCATGTTGAGAGGGTAGGAGGTGTAGTAGGCTTCGATGGGGCGGAATCCATTGATCCAGATGAAATGTTAATTCAGCCATGTGATGCATTAGTTCCTGCCGCTCTTGAACGAGTAATCACACAGACTAATGCGGGCAAAATTCAGTGCAAAGTGCTTGCGGAAGCCGCCAACGGGCCCACATCTCCTCAAGCTGACACCATCATTGAAGAGCGAAGTGATATTTTTCTTATTCCTGATATTCTATGCAATGCAGGGGGAGTTACCGTCTCATATTTTGAGTGGGTACAAAACCTTCAGCGCTACCAATGGACCGAGCAAGAAGTATTGACTAAGCTTGAAACAAAATTAGAAACTGCATTCGAGAAAGTCACACATTTTGCAAAGCGGGAAAAATCATCACACCGTGTTGCTGCCCTTGCCCTAGGAATTAAAGAAGTGGCTATCGCCAAAACGGCGCGTGGCCTTTACCCCTAAATTATTTTTATGTCTACATCCGCAACACTCTCAGCCTTCGGCCATCCGGAGGGAGTTATTGAGCTTACACAATCCCACAACCAATCATTAGTCGAAGGGGAGGTGCGTGTTAAGATGATCGCAGCGCCTATAAACCCCGCTGATATAAATTTGATTCAGGGGGTGTATGGTATTCGGCCCAGTCTGCCGGCTACAGCAGGCATCGAGGGATTTGGCGAAATTATAGAAAGCCGTGCTTCCGAATTTGATGTAGGTAGCCGAGTAATCTTCATCAAGCAGGTAGGCACTTGGGCAGAAGAAGTTGTAGCGCCATCCTCGAGTTTACTACAAATACCCGCTGAGACTCCTCCGCAACAGGCAGCGATGCTCAAGGTTAACCCACTCACCGCGTGGTGCATGCTTACGCAGCTGATGGAATTAGAAAAAGGTGCATGGGTGATTCAAAACGCGGCAAACTCTGGAGTGGGCTGCTGCGTAATACAAATAGCAAACTTATTGGGAATAAAAACAATTAACCTTGTTAGGCGTGAGGAGCTTATCAGCGATTTAGATGATCTTGGAGGCAGTATAAACCTGTTAGACAACCAAGAATCAATTGAAATGATTCGTGAGAAAAAACCGTCGTTAGCACTCAATGCTGTT
>JABHEX010000200.1 GCA_018676385.1 Akkermansiaceae bacterium | reverse complement strand
TGCGTGAAGTCAAGGGTGCTACTCTGGCGGGCGGTGGCATTGCCATTCTGGCTATCGAGTTTGGCGGGATCCCATCGACCATCCTTCTGGGTTGGCTCTCCGATAAGATCGGCGGGCGGCGCGGCATGGTGGCCGTTCTCTGCATGGTGCCAATTCTGTTAGCCTTCACCGCCATCCTGATGACGCCTGCGGGTTACCTCTGGCTGGATATGCTCATGCTTGCTCTGATCGGCTGTTTTATCTACCCGGTGATTAATTTTATCGTCATCATCGCTCTTGATCTGAGTTCTAAAAAAGCGATCGGAGTTGCGGCAGGTTTTATTGGCCTTTTTGGTTATATCGGACGAACGGTCCAGGCCAAGGGCTTTGGAGCCATGCTTACGCATTACCAGGAGGTCTACGGTATCGACACGGCATGGAAAATTGTGCTTTGCACGATCCTCGTCTGCACGTTCGCGGCGATGATCCTTTTGGCGTTTACCTGGAAGATGAAGCCGCGCGCCTGACACCGCCCAAAGATCCAGAAGCCGATGAAACAACCCGTATCTCAACGGGCAAGTTGAATGGATGTCCGTGATTTTTCTTCCCCATAAATAAAGTCAGACTACACTGAGTTATCCTATCAATTGGAGAAACTCATCATGGATTTACTAAGAATAGCACAGTTTGTCAGGCAAACGCGAAAACAACAGAACATGACGGTTGAAGCGCTTGCTGAAAAATCAGGCTTCAGCAAGACCTATATTTCCAGATTGGAGAACTTCCGCATTACGCCATCGATAAAATCCTTGAGTAAAGTAGCGGACGCCCTGGGCATACAGATGTCCGCATTTTTTGAAACAACCACAGAGCCCATTCAATATCTAACCGGGCACCTGGACGAGGGTGAGGAAATCCAGCGCAACGGCAGCAAATACGGGATGAAGTATCATTCCCTGGCATTCAGTAAGCCTGAGCGCAAGCTCGACCCGTTCGTCATTGAGTATTTTCGAAACGACGAGCAACGCGGTTTCCTCGCTCATGACAGCGAAGAGTTTTTTGTCCTGCTAGAGGGAGAGCTTGAGTTCTTTGTTTACGATGATGACCACTCTACGTCCATGGGGCCGCATCAAACGTTTTACCTGTCTGAAGGCATTCCGCATCGCGTTCAACTCGCCAAAGGCTGCGACTACGCCAAGGCCTTGATCGTCTATGATAAGGCGGAAAACCCGATGGAGTCTTAGCCGCAAAGCGGCGATGTTCGATGACGGAGGAATGATGGCGGATGGCCGCGATGCGGCCTCAATGAGCCACCGACCTTGTCGTTGTCGCCCTTGCCTTTAGCACGCCTTCTGCCAGCGCGGTTGAGATTGTTGCGCGCCGCAGTGCTTCGGTTGACGCGCCGGAGAACACCTCGCCGGCTTTTAAACCGGACTTCTCCGCCATGGTTTCAGCGAGGCCGTCGCTCCCAAACTCCTAATACCGCTAGCGGTTTTAAGCATGATAGCAGACACACACACAAAAAGTTTACTTTTTTGTTTACACATACGAATGCGTCGATTACTCATTACCTCATTAAGTTAACAAATAAGTAACTTTCAATAGCTGACAGGCAAATAATAGCAGGCAAATCATGCCACCCCCCTTTTTTTCTCCCCCTCTCCGATCACCTCAACAACGTCCTCAGGGACACAACAAATACGAATATGAAAACAAACAAACTATTAATGGCGAGCTCTCTGGCTTGTGTAATGGCCGGTAGCTCGCACGCGGGTTTGGTCGCGCACTATGAGTTTAATGGAGATCTCACTGATTCTTCGGGCAACGGCAACACTGCTACGCTAGTTGATGGATCTGGAGGCTCCTCGACTAACACAGGTGGGAAGTTGACGCTCATTCACGCGACTAACTCTGGCAGCAATACTGAATATGTTGACACCGGCGTCACCCCGTCGACTACTGCTGGAACCATTGCGTTCTTTTATACGAATACGGGTATTGGCGGTAATCACTACAGCTACAATAGTACATACAGCAATGCTGCAAATGGCGACGACTGGGAAATGTGGTCATACTCTGACGGCAGGGTAAGGTCACGCATCGAGTCTGGTACCCAATCCGAGCTACAAACTCCTACGATACCCAACGCGGTAATCGGTCAAGAGTATCACTACGCCTTTACTTGGGTAGATACGGCCGGAACTGTCACCTATAAGGGATACGTAGATGGCGTGCTAATTACGACCGACACAGGTGGCCAAGCTCCTTCTGTGGGTGCCTTGTATATTGGTGGTGGCAACAACAATCACGGTGCTAACGGAATCTATGGGGACTTCCGCATCTACGATAACACGCTCGACGATGCGGCGGTTGCGGCGTTGGCGGTCCCAGAACCATCTTCCGCCGCCCTTCTCGGCCTCGGTGGACTCGCACTCATACTCCGCCGCCGTAAAGGCTAAGGAGCACACGGTCCTCCGTCGCTGCAAGTAACCCGACCACGGAAAACCGATCATCATTCCAACCCCACTTCTCCATCACACGGGGGGGTGGGGTTTTTTCCAACACGCCTTTGGCAGTGCCTTCGTCCTCCTGAAAGCCATGATAACAAGAACCCAAATCCTGCCCCTCGCCGCCGCCCTCGCCCTCGCCGCCGCCCTCGCCCTCACCGCCGCACCTGCCGGCGCTACACTGGTCGCGCAGTTCGACTTCGATGGAGACCTGACCAATTCGGTCGGCGGCAGCAGCATCACCGCGGCGCATGTGGATGGCTCGGCTGGAGCCATCTCCTTTGCTACCAATGCCGGGAAGTTGACGCTTACCAACCCCAATGCGACCGCCAGCAATATTGATTATATCAGTACCAACTACACGCCGGGGGACAACGGCACCATCGCATTCCGCCATGAGGCAGAGGCACTCTACAACTACAATTCGTTATTCACCAATTCCATCAACCCAGACGACTGGGAGATGTGGATTTATAGTGACGGGAGGGTGAGAGCCCGTGTCGAGAGCGACGGCCCAGTCACCACGACCGCAGCGGTCGGTGTAGAGGCTCACTATGCCTTTACTTGGGAAAGAAGCGGCACTTCTGTCACCGTGAATCTGTATAAGGATGGCACGCTGGTAGAAACTAAAACAGGCACTTGGCGGAATCCCGGCACCATGAGTTTTGGCGGCGGCAACGGCAATCATGGTGGCAGAGGGGTCTTTGATGATTTGCACATCTATGACACCGCGCTCAGCGCTGCGGAGGTGGCGGTAATCGCAACGCCGGGCCCGGACCTCACCGATCCGGAGCTGGCTTCCGTAAATCCGCTGAGTCCGGTAGACGACAGCACCGAAGTCCCGATCTCGGCAAACCTGGCGGTGACCTTCAATGAATCCGTCGTCTTCGGGACGGGCAGCATCACGATCCGGGAAAGTGTCGGTAACGGTCTCGTGGAATCCTTCGATGTGGAGACTTCGACCAAGCTTCTGCTGAGTGCCCGAACCGTCACAATCGACCCCACCAACGACCTGTCGTCGGGCATCGGCTACTACGTTGAGATTGACGCCAGTGCCGTGGATGACCTCGCCGGACACAGTTTCGCAGGCATCAGCGGTCCGACCACCTGGAACTTCACCGCCGATGCCACGAACCCAGTGGTAGGAACACTGGACACCCCAAGCAACGGCGCCACCGATGTTCCGGTCGACTCCAGCCTCGATCTCACCTTCAGCGAGGATGTCCAGATCGGCTCGGGCAATATCGTGATCCGCCGGTCAAGCGATAACTCCATCGTCGATACCATCAACGTGACCACAGGGGGCGTGACGGTCAACGGAGCCCTGGTGAGTATTACACCTAACATTGTCCTGCCGGCCCAGACCGAACTTTACGTCGAGGTCGCTGCCGGAGTCTTTATCGACCTGTCTGGCAACAGCTTTGCGGGAATCAGCGGGCCGGGGACGTGGAGTTTCACCACCGGCGCGGCTCCCGTTCCCTTCCGCCTGACCATCGTTTCGAACGGTCCCGACTTCGACTTCAGCTGGACAAGCAAGCCGGGTAAAATTTATGACCTGCTCAGTAGCACCGACCTCAGCACCCCGTCCGATAGCTGGCCGGTCTACGATCCGGATGGAGCTGGTGGCAACGACCCGTATCTGAGAATCCCATCGGCTGGCGCCACCACCACTCTGACCTCCGTTCCGACCGACGGCCCGCGCCGCTTTTTCGTGATGCGCGAGAAAAAACAGGTGTTGGTCGAGGCTCACCGTGGATACTCGCAGATCGCGCCAGAGAACACTGTCGCCGCCATCAATGCCGCCTTCCCCAGCGCTGATCTCGTGGAGTTTGATGTTCGCATTACCTCTGATGGAGAACTGGTTCTGATGCATGACGGCACAGTGAACCGCACGACGGATGGTTCAGGATCGACGTCTTCTCTAACACTCGCCCAGATCCAGCTTCTGGATGCAGGATCGTGGTTCTCGCCAGCATTCGTTGGTGAGCCGGTGCCCACCATGACCGAGGCCATCAACGCCTGTCTGGCGAAGGGCATGGTGCCACTGATCGAGCGTAAGGCGGGAGCTGCAGCGGACTATCACGCCGAGTTCGTCGCCCAAGGATTCACGCCCGGTCAGTTCCGGGTCATTTCCTTTGATATCAATTTCCTCGCTGCTCTCGATGCTCTGAATCCCGACTATCGGCTAGGGCTTCTCAGTGGCGGAACGATCACCCAAGCCGTGATCGATAATCTCAAGTCCAAGGGGGTCGACTTCCTTGACTGGGGTCATGGATCCGTCGATCAGGCCGCCGTCGATCTGGTTCATGCGAATGGCATGGAGTTGCACGTCTACACGGTGAACGATTCCACCCGGATGCAACAGCTGATCGACATCGGAGTCGATGGGATCACGACCGACAACCCCGTCTTGTTGCGCTCGCTACTTCCGTAGATGCTTTGCACGATCCTCGTCTGCACCTTTGCAGCGATGGCTTTGTTGGCGTTTACCTAGAGGATGAAGCCACGTGCCTGAGAGAAGTGCCGAAACGCATGAGTTGATTTGAGGTGTGTGGTCAGGAAACAAAATTGCCGAAGCCTCTATGGTTATTCAATCTGAGGTAAATTTACTTGGCGCTATGGGTCGAGGGACTATATTTCACCTGACCTCCTATCAGACGAACCCCCAGCATAAATAGTAGCAATTTTACCCATTACTCATCCAGTGATTAGTCATTCACGATTCTGACTTCAACAACCTCTCTTCTGCATGCAGCCCCATTACACACATCTTCTCAAAAGAAAATTTCCAGCAGTGAGTAAAACGCATTATTACTGGTTTTTTTGTTTCCTGTTGTGTGCTATTGATCTGCCACGGGTTGACGCACAGTCCGACAATCAACCCCTTTTCTCCCCCTCTCCGATCTCCACGACAACGTCCGCAGGGACACAACTAAAAAAGCAAATACCTAGCAGCGGGGCACCGAAGTTCTGTTAGTCAGGCGAAAAAATGGGCACGCGAGACGAAGGAAGGCCGCAAGTGGTTACTCAAGCTGGGATAAGAAACAACCGAGCGCGGTTAATGAATCTATTGTCGTGCATGACCGCATGGATTATGCCGATGCATAACACTAAGGAAATGTTAGTGAATTACTGTTGGAGCAGGATTCATTAACCCCCTTATCACCCCATGAAAGCCCCTTCGATGACCCCACTCAAAAAGCAAATTACTAGCAGTTTCATTTTTTTGCTATTGAGTATCACTTTTACCTTTGCCGGTGAACCTTCTCAAGACTTAACTAAAAAATACCTAGCACAGAAGGACTCTATA
>JABHEX010000199.1 GCA_018676385.1 Akkermansiaceae bacterium | reverse complement strand
CAATAAAACCATTTTTAGAACAAAAAGCGCTCGACCATCTGCACGAAAAAGCGCAATCCTATCACAGCGCAGCGGTTGCAGCTAAGCTATGCACTCATATCCTCAAATTTCTTGACGATAACATACCCGTACTCACGCCAAGTTTCAAGATCAGCTCGCCCCACAGATAAAACCAAATAGAAACACTAAAAACTTAACTAAAATCATGGAAAAATACGAAATTTACCGCCTCATTCACTTCACTGGCATCTTTGTGCTTATGTTTGCCTTCGGTTCACTTTTCACTGGAGAAAAATCTACTAAAGCTGCCGCAATTGGTCATGGTATCGGGCTAATTCTCATCCTGCTGGGTGGGTTCGGAATGCACTCATCACCCATTGGTGGGGAGTTGAAACTAAAAGACACCTACAACTTGATTTATGGCACCAAGTGGCCACTTTGGCTTCTACTTAAGGTCGTAATTTGGGTCTTACTCGGTGGTGCCATAGTGCTTGCTAAGCGCCGTCTCATCAAAGGAGCTGTCGCGTGGATTCTGATAATAGGATTGGCACTCGGCAGTTACCTCTTAGCTTACAAAAAACCAGCTATGGGTAACACGCCCACATCAGAACAATCTAAGTAATTTTGCCAACATCACGTTTCGCCATGAAACATGTCGAAACAATCACCCTGCCCTACGACCTCGACGAGTTTTACGAGATCATCGATGTGCGTGCACCTAGGGAGTTCGCGGAAGATCACCTGCCAGGCGCAGTGAATCTGCCAGTGCTCAACGATGATGAACGGGCTGAAGTCGGCACCATTTACAAATCAAATCCATTCAAAGCGAGACGACTTGGCGCGCAACTCATTTCTAACAATGCCGCTACACATCTTGCCACCTACCTGTCCGACAAAGATAAATCATACACCCCCCTACTTTACTGTTGGCGAGGTGGAATGAGATCAAACTCACTCGCACACATACTTCGCTCTATTGGCTGGCGCGCGCGAGTATTGGAAGGCGGCTACAAGGCATTCCGCAAGTTTGTCACCGAGAACCTAGAAGATTCCCTGTCTTCCTCTGCCTTAGCGCTCACCGTACTCTCTGGTAAGACTGGTGTTGCCAAAACCAGACTTTTGCACACATTACGTGACCATGGGGCACAGATAATCGACCTCGAGGGGCTAGCCAATCATAAGGGCTCGGTTCTCGGACTTGAACCACACACTTGTCAACCAAGCCAAAAGCATTTTGAAACTTTACTCTGGCAGGCTGTTAGCGAACTCGACCCCAACCAACCAATTTTTACCGAGGCCGAAAGTAATCGCATTGGCTCATTACACTGCCCACCAGCATTATGGCAAAAACTTGGACGTAGCACAGTTATCGAAATTCAAATGCCGCTCACCCAACGTGCCCATTTCCTACTCGATGACTACCCGTATTTTACAGTCAGACCCGAACACCTTAAGGGTTTATTGGAAAAACTTATCAAATTACGCGGCAATGAAAAAATAGCCCAGTGGCACGAACAAATTGATAATGCCAACTGGATCGCCTTTGTGGAATCCATACTGAATGACCACTATGACTTAGTTTACCGTTCTGCCGGAGATGAACAGTCGAACTACCCTCCTCCCACAAATATAATAGAACTCGAGGGGTTTTCTGCACCCGTGCTAAAAGCCGCTGCAAAAAAATTGATCAGCCGTGTATGATTCGCATAATCACCTACAGGATAATCGATTTGATGGTATTCGTGATAAAGTAATCGAAGAGATGCGAGCTTCGGGTATTATAAAGTGTGTAATCAATGGCACCTGCCCCGATGACTGGAAAAAAGTAACCGCTCTAGCACATCAATATCCAGATTTCATTATTCCATCATTTGGTTTGCATCCATGGAGAGAAATTACCCATGACTGGGAACAAAAAATCATTCATTGGCTAAACCTATTTCCTAACGCTTGCATCGGTGAATGCGGTATTGACCACCGGATCAAAAAATACGATATCGAATTACAACAACAGGTTTTTCTCGCGCAACTGAGACTCGCTACTGAACGCAATCTGCCGCTTTCAATCCACTGCGTAAATGGTTGGGGCTGCCTAGTGGAGCTTATGGAATCAAATCCCTTACCCGCACGCGGTTTCCTGCTTCACTGCTACGGCGGCTCCAAAGAACTCGTGCCCCGACTTAAGAAGCTGGGCGCCTATTTCTCGTTTAACGGATATTTTCTTCACGAGAAAAAACACAAGATTCGTGAGGCATTTGCATCGGTGCCACCGGAGCGGCTACTACTTGAAACAGATGCTCCGAACATGTATCCTCCGACAAAAGCAACTAGTTACTACCTTGTAAATGGAGCTAGCCATCCGGCAAATTTACCAGCTGTTCACCGCCAAGTTTCTAAGTTCTTAGATACTAAAAAGACATCTGAAAATTTTCATACATTCTTTTTACAACGCGATTAACTCGCCAATTAAATAATGCCCGCTAACCACATATTGTTTTGTGCTTAAATACAAAACCACTCTCGGTAAGTAATTGAGGCTCGACCCAACAGCTGTCTAGAATCAACTCAGGTGCTGTGCCCATCAAATATGCACCTGCGCGCACACCAAATGCCGGAGCCGGAATCCCGATAGGCATGCTTACACTTTTTCTGAATTGCTTCATCATTTCTGAATTACTCAGAGCTGCTGGTGTGGCCAGATTCACTGCACCCTCTATTTGCGGTTGCCCGATGATAAATTGCACAGCACGACAAACATCTTCAATATGAATCCAGCTCACCATCTGTCTCCCGTTTCCCGCAGCACCCCCTAAACCAAACTTCGCAAGAGTTCTGAGAATTTGATATGGGTTCCCAGGTTCATCCGCTATAACCATACTTATTCTGATAGCGATTCGACGAATTGTGGGTGGAATATCTGAGAAAAAGAAAGCTTCTTCCCAAGACTTAACAACACTAGAAATAAAGCCTCGTCCGTGTTGACCATCCTCACCGTGAGCCTCGTCGACTGCCTCATCATATATACCAGATGCGCTACCATTAATCCAAGCTTGGGGAGGGTTGCTACATTCTGCTAATGCATGCGCAAGCAATTTTGTACTATTGACACGTGAATCAAGAATCTGCTGCTTGTTTTCTCTAGTATGACGACAATTAATCGATCTCCCAACCAAATTGATCAGCACATCGCAATTGTCAATTTCCTTAACCCATTCACCCCGGGTAACTCCATCCCACTCGATAAAATAACACTTTTCATGTAACCCAGTGCGTCGGCGAGCTAGACCAGCCACCTCCCAGCCTTGGTTGGTAAAATAATCAGTCAAATGACGTGCAATGAACCCATTCGCACCAGCAATAAGCAACTTTTTCATCATGTTTCAGTGAGTTAGATTATACAGAATGTAATGCGCTAGGCAAATTTACGGGAACGGAGCAAAGGCTAGCTATATCGATTTCAGGGTGTTTAAAAACAAACCCATACTCCTCGAGGCGAGTGGGCACAACCCATCGACTCTTTAAAATAAGTTCCGCATCGGTTCGCGATAAATATGCAACAACCTCTGCCAGCCATTTATTCGCGGGAAGCCCAATCGGCATTCTGGTGTACTTCCGAATTTTGCTCATCAGCTCAGCATTACAGATCGGATCCGGCGAAGTGATATTGATAGGGCCTGATATCTCATCGTGTTCAGTTAGCCAGTCAGCAGCACGGCAATAATCATCAACATGCACCCAGCTGACCATCTGCTTGCCACTACCCACCCTTCCCCCGAAACCAATCTTTGCGAGATTAAGTAAATAGCGAAAAACAGAGCCTCGTTCATCACCCAAAACCATCGTCGTACGTAACGCCACTTTACGTACCCTACCAGAAACCCTAGAACCAAAAAACGCGCTCTCCCATGCTTTGGCAGTTTCTGCTGAGAAGCCCTCTCCTAATTCACCAATATCACTTTGTGGCCGGTCATCAGCGTGACGATAAATAGTAGCCATACTCGAGTTCATCCACAGCTCCGGTGGATCATCACAATCCGATATTGCACGACCCAGAACATTAGTACTTTGCAGACGTGAATCAAGTATCTCACGCTTGTTAGCTGCATTATAGCGACAATTCACCGATCGGCCCGCGAGATTTACTAGCACGTCAGAACCATTTAGCTCTTCCGCCCAATCAGCCATGCTTTTCCCATCCCACTCAACAAAACGACAGTGTTCACCGATACCCGACTTACGCCGCGCGAAACCAACAACATCCCATCCACGCTGATTAAAATAGCGTGACAAGTGGCGACCTAAAAATCCACTTGCACCAGCAACAATGATTTTCTTCATAAATCTCAATTGGTCTATGATTTGTAGGCAGCATCAGATTCAACGAAGCTGCCAGAGAAATCAATCCGATCGTTGAGCAACACAACTTCAAGACAACGCACAATATAGGAAAAAAATAAACAGATCATTTTAATATTTGTTGTAGTTTGTTAGGTATCAATAAATTATATTATCCCGTCAGGAATATTATTGTCGATTAATGAGCGGCACCGATCTTTGCATTGCCGCCCTGGCATTTCATGGAGAGATGCTGCAACTTCACGGTCTTTTTTACGGAATAAAATTTTTGATAAATTACGTCTGCGGCCAGCAATTGCATGGCATACTTTTTCCGCATAAGGTAACAATTTTGGGCTTGCTAGTCTGCGTGCAATTTTCTGGAAATTTGCACAACTATACAAACAAATTACCCAACCTTCAGCAGCACGGAAAAGCTCTCCTGTGTCAGTGCGCACGATCATGTCACGCTCCGGATCGAGCTTGCTAATTCCTGGAAACCACTCTTCAGCATGGGGAGACTGATATGCAACAAAACTGATGGAAAAGGCGCGCGGCTGTTTGTTTACCCATTCATGAAATGTGCAGCACATGCCGCAACGGCCATCATAATAAACTTCGATGTGTTGAATTTGATTGGGTATAACCATGTCGATTTTTGGTAATGATTGTGTTCTCAGATAGTAGTGCTTGATTAGTTGGATAGCATTGTTATCAAGCTAATCATTCTTACCCTAGTATTTTTGCTGCAAGCTTCATGGCAGGACCGTAGGAAAGCTTGCCGACATTCCCTCCCACATTACGTGCGAAGCTCACGAATTGCTCGAGTTCTCTGATCTGATTTCGAAATGCTTCAGCATCGGCACCTTGGAGAT
>JABHEX010000198.1 GCA_018676385.1 Akkermansiaceae bacterium | reverse complement strand
TCGTATTCCTCTTGGGTCGTGTTGCTGGCAGCCTCTGGAGTATCAAATTCTGCTAGACCATTGAGTGGTGGGATGTGCAGTGGCTCGTCGAGCTGATCGATCAGCGCTTCAATACGCTGTGTGGCGTCTGTGTAGGCTGTTTCGGGGGATTCAAATTCATCGACAAATGCATTGGCCACAACGATGAGTCGGTGAAGCCGGTGGTCAAATATAAGTAGTGTGTCCGCGATGACGAACAACGCGTCTGGTAAGCCGAGCTCGTCTTTGGCGGGTTTTTTAATAGTTGGCTCAAATTGCCTAACAGAATCATATGCAAGGTAGCCAACAGCCCCTCCGTAGAATGGTGGTGCATTTCCGTGAGTGACGGGTTGGTATTTATCCATCAGCCGTTCGAGCTCTGCGAGTACATCGCGTTCTGCAGTCCATGTTCTTGTTTCTGCTCGGTCTGAATAGGTAATTTCTTGGCCATTCGCCTTGATTGTGGCGCGTGGGTTACTGCCAAGGATCGAGTATCTTCCGTTGTCGCCAGTGATCTCTGCACTTTCGAAAAGAAACGCTTCACCGTTGCCGCTGATTTTCATGTAGGCGGAGAGTGGGGTCTCAAAATCTGCTGCTAGTTGTGCGTATACGGGCACCACATTTCCGCGCTGCGCGAGATCGCGGAACGCATCGGGTGATGGACTGACTGGTTGTGGGCTCAACGCTGTGGAGCATGGCGACATTTTCGCGACACGCAATACGAAAGAGGGGGAAACCCCGACAGTGCAAAAGAATCCTATTGGCAAATGCCTGCAAAAAAGAGAAATGTCTTACTGACGTGTTCGGTCCAGTAGGGCCATGTGTGTTCTCCTGGAGGTTCCTCGTAATCGAAATCGATACCCTGATTTTTTAACTCCTTGGCAAGTGTTCTGTTGTGTTCGATGAGAGGATCATCTTTACCGCAGTCGAAACGGAACGGCGGTAGCGTGGATCGGTTCTTTAGTATTGTCTCAAGCACACTTTGTTCTGAGTTATTGTCAGTGATGTAGCTCTCCAAGTCCTCTTCGACGAATTCGCTCATTTGCGCGAGATTAGTGATGGATGAATGCCCGGTGAAAGCGCTGAAGCGACCCGCATGTTTTGCGCCTAATCTCATTGCGCCGTATCCGCCCATAGAGAGTCCGGAAATGAAATGTGGAGCGTCGAGAGCGTTTCCAGTCACCTCGCTAACAGCTTTTGGGACATCATCGACAATCCATTGCTCAAATTTTTTTTCTGAATGGTTTAGATAGCCGCTGCCGTCGCCCCATAATCCGTCTGAGGGCATCGCCAGGATCATTGGTGGGATGGTGCCATCATCAATCATTGATTGGAGTGTGACATGTGCTTGTCCCTGCATCGCCCAGCTCCAGTGTGATCCGTAAACGCCATGTAGAAGGATGATCACGGGTAATGGTTCTGAGACGATCGATGGTGATGGTGAGTAGATCGTGATGTCACCTCGTCCAGCCAATGCGTTTGATTTGACGGTAACAAACTGAAGGTTGCCCTGCGATGGAGTGGCAACGATTGGCGCGGCTTCAAGCGTGCGGAATTGAGATTCAGGTGATTCAGGCATGGCTCAATCAAAGACAATGACACCTTTGGCGTTGCGACCTGCTAGCATGTCGTCAATGGCCAGTTTAAGGTTATTGATGTTGTATGTGCGGGTGACGAGTTCATCGAGCTTAAGTGCCCCTTGTTGATAGAGCTCGAGTAGTTTGGGGAAGTCCTGTTCTGGTTTGGATTTTCCATAGAGTGGGTTGATGTAGATCTTGTCCCACTCAAAGAGGTTCATATCCATCTCAATGGTTTCCTCGATGCCGGAAACTTGGACTGCCATCCCCGCATTGCGAACCATGGCCAGCGGAGCCGCACCCAGTGCTGGGATACCTGTGCATTCGAATGAATAGTCAGCGCCGCGACCGTCACAGATCTGTTTGACCTTTTCAGCAGCCACTAACAATCCTGTATCATCTGGTGATGCAAGCACCTGATGCGTGGCGCCGAATTGAGTTGCCATTTTGAGTCGTTGCTCATTGACGTCCACGGCGATAATTTTTTCTGCTCCAGATATGCGTGCACCTTGGATGACATTCAGCCCAACCCCTCCCGTTCCTAGCACAACCGCACTGCTGCCGGATTCAATACCTGCTGCATTGACAGCGGAGCCGTAGCCGGTCATCACGCCACATCCTATGATACAGGCGGAAGGAAAGGGGATATCGACGTCAGTGGGAATGGGGATGACTGCTTCCTGCCGCACCACGGTGTGGCTGCTGAGAGTGCCGATGTTGAATGACCTCTTAATAGGCTCACCATTCCAGAGAGTTGCATTCGCGTGTGCCATGCCGTGATCGGGATCAGCACCTGTGACGGGTGAGTTTTTTTCACAAATACTCAAATTGCCACGTTCGCATTGGTAACAGGTCTTGCAGGGGATTGCCCAGTTGAGCAGGACGCGGTCGCCCACCGATACCTTGGTTACGCCATCGCCAACTGCCTCGACCACGCCAGCACCCTCGTGCCCAAGGATGAATTGTTTTCCCCAAGTGAGTGAGTCGTAGTCGGTATGGCAGATACCTGAAGCCTTGATGGCGACCATAACCTCGCCCGCATGCGGTGGGTTGACCTCGATTTGCTCGATGGTGAAGGAGCCTTTCCCATCTGACACAGCAGCTATTTTCATTGATCCAGAGTCACGGTGAGATTTTTAAATCCGAGCGCTCGTTCGTAATCGACTTCCTTCTCAATACTTCTCTCTGCGGATAGCTGGGTGATCGATTTTAGTTTGCTGAGTTTTTTAAGAAGTGAGCGGATGATGAGCCGCGCGTGGATCGCACCCAGGCAATTGTGTGTTCCATTTCCAAAAGCGATGTGTGGATTGGGTTTGCGGTCGAGTCGGACTTCCTCGGGTGAGTCGAAGACAGTTTCATCGAAATTAGCGGACGCCCAGTTGAGAGCCACACGTGAATCAGCCTCGACTTGGACGCCATGGACGTCAGTTGCTACTGGGCATACTCGGCCAATCTGAGTGATGGGCGAAATGTAGCGCATTAGTTCCTCGGTAGCTGTGATGACTAACTTGGGGTTTTCTCTGAGTGCTACCAATGCCTCTGGGTGCTCAGACAGGTAGGCAATGGTGGAGCTGATCGAGTGGATAACGGTATCCCTGCCACCGGCAAAGGTGAGGTTGGCAAAGCCGAGCATCTGGTCACGGGTGAGAGGCTGACCTTGGTATTCCGCTTTGGTTAAGGCACTAAAAAAATCGTCACCTGGGTTCTGCTCCGCTTGATCGAGCTGCTCGTGCAGGTAGTTGTCTAGCGCCTTACCTTTTTGTGAATCGTTGCTGTTGCCATCGCGGAACACATGCACGCCCCAGCCGACCCAGATATCCGCCTCATTTTCTGGCACATCCAGAAGATAGGTTAACGCACGCGACTGCAGTGGCAGGGCAAACTCAGAGACGATTTCGACCGACTCTTGCTGGACTCCCTGATCGACGAGCTCATCGATTAGGGCTTCGATTCTAGCGATGTATTCCTTCTGTAGTGGTCGGCGGAAAAACGGCTCTACGATAGCGCGGTATTCTTTGTGTTCAGGCGGGTTTGTTTCAATTGGTAATTGGCGGACGCTACGGGCGTCTTCCTCTGAGGGGATGGGCACACGAAATGGGGCGTCACTGCTGAAAGTCTCGTGGTCTCGTGCAGCAGTCCGCACACCTTTGTGGCCTAGGATAAGGGCTAATTTCTCTCCTGCCACCTCAGTCTCCATGGCCCCATTTTCTTGGCGCGCTTTTTTAAATGGATCGTGATAGGGGCATGATGGCGTCTCCATGGTGTAGGTTATTAAATGGTTAGAGTTCCACGACCTCAACGACCAATCCGTCGAGCTCATCGGTAAGTTCGATTTGGCAGCTTAGTCGACTATTGTCATCTGCTCCGTCTTCTAGATCGAGGATATCTTTCTCAGTATCGTTCTGTGGCCCTACCTTTTCCTTCCATTCATCAGTCACACGCACATGGCAAGTAGCACATGAGCAGACACCACCGCAGATGGCATCGATGCCGGTAATTCCGTAATCGGTAGCCACTTCCATGAGTGTGCCGTCGGCGTTATCGATTGTGGTTTTTTCTCCGTCGGGGGTAATAAATGTAACTTTAGGCATAATGAGTTTTAGCTGGTGACTCTATTTGTATGAATCCCTCGACGCTTGGCAATAACAACAAACAAAAATGGTGGGTTTTTTGTAATCTATCCGGTCTCCGGCATGAAGGTGGGCATGATGATGCCGGTGGGTGTTGGTGCTTTCCCAAGAACTTGAGAAACGTGCAGCTCAAGATTGCGGGCACCTAGGTGATAGAGTGCGGCCACAAGATACTTCTGGTTAGCGGGCACCAAAAAAACCGGTCGGGCGTCGGGATTGGCGTGGTGGTGCGCACAGATGAGGGCTAAAGCATCTTGCCACGTACTGAAAACACCGGGGCCTAACATGCTGCTAGCGGGGTGATTTACAGCATTCAGAAAACCTATGATCTCCCCATCCTTTTCGATGACAAGGCAGCGCCAAATACCTCGTTTGTTTTCAATGAAATACTGGTAGTCTTTTTCCCGCCGAATACCGCAGAGTTTCATTTCTAGATCTGCCATGGCGGTTGCGTCGTCTGTTGTCGCCTGTCTAATCCCTAGAGCTTGTGCAGGGAGGTTATCGACACGCAACGACTCAGAAAACTGCATGTCCTGATAGAGGCCCTGCGGGGTGAACCCAGCTTTGGTGTAAAGCGAATAAGAATCCAGATTCATTGCGCTTGATATCAGTCGGACAGGTTTTCCCTCAGCGTGATCAATGACGTTGGAAAGTAGTTTGCGAGCCACGCCATGTCCCGCGGCCTCAGGGTGTGTGTTCATGATGCCGAGCGAGACATGTGTTTCCCGTGGATGATAAAAGCAGCTACCGATAAGCTGTCCGTCATCCTTCTCAGCGACGAGGCAGCAACTGGGATCGAGGTCTCCATAGACGTCAGTGAATAACCGGCACGCTAGGGGAGTAGATGGATCAAAAATTGTGTGACTACGATTTTTTTCGTACCATGAATTTGTGCTCTGGTGGATGAGTTGTGCTACCGAATCGTGTTCATCGGGTGAGGCTGACCGGATTCTCATACCAGGCAGTCTAGCGAATCGAAAGGATTCGGCAAGATGTGATCGCATTTACACGATGTGCCTTTTAGCAAAGGTATGCACTGATCAGCTTCTATGGTGTTTCTCAAAGTGCTTTGCTGTTGGCTCATCAGGGACGGCGAAGTAGCAAATGATAATCCATGGAGTGAGTTTAGCGGTGTGTTGGCATCTGCATGTCTTTCGTTTTAGGGTAAGTGACAGGTCATTTTTTTACTAACACATCACCCTGTCAGTGTCTCACCCTCTGGGGTTCATTGCCTGTTTTGAGTATCCTGCTTCCTCATCCTGCCTGGGGATGTATCATTTCAGCGTTTACTAACAACCTTCCGTCATCCACTATCCACCACACATGTCAGAAGACCACAAACGCCAACTCGAATCCCAGCTCTGGAACATCGCCAACGACCTCAGAGGCAATATGGATGCCGCTGGATTCCGTGACTACATCCTCGGATTCATTTTCTACAAATAGTCACGATGAGGGACAATGTGCAGACCCCAACAGAATGAATCTTCATGAAATATACCTTGCAGATATAAATCTCGAATGAGCAAATCTCGAAAGGACAGGTTTCACAAATACCAGTCTCAAAGAAGCAAATTAACCCTGCAATAAAAAGCGATACTCAAGCAATAGGAGAAGTCGGGGGCGAACCATCTCGTAACGAGGGTGGAGGCTCTAATCATAACGCTGGGACAAGAGAGGGGCAAGGAATCCAAGGGAATCGTTCAAGATCTGAAGCCTTGGCTGGTGAAGTTCCGTTGAGGAGAGAAGATTCTCGATCAAGTGAAAGAAGCCACAAGGCAATGACAGTTTAATTAGCGTTCCGATGAGGAGCTATCTTTGAGTTTGACCATGTCTGTCATTCTGCGGACTTCGTCGATATTTGACCCCATTAAACCAACCTTGAACCCAGCATCTTTTACGCAAGTAGTTGCTTTCTGGGATATGATGAGTAAAAAAATCGTAGTCATCACAGGGATTAACATAACGATGCACAGTGAAACTGGGGAGTCCTCCCCCGGACTTTGCGGCCATGTGTAGATGTAATAAATTTGAAACGGCACAATAATAAGTAAGACAAACGGAAAAGCGGCGGACAGAAAGGTTAGCGGAAAACACCAGAAAAAGGATTATGAAAAAGCAGAACAATAAATCGGAAGAAAACACACCTTCATTAAAAGATATAGTGGCCTCAGATCTTACATCAAATAGAGAGGACGGGGAACGATTTGCAGAAGCCTGCCGACAAAGCCTACGGGAGCAAAGCCTGTCCCCAGCAAACCGTCTCCCCGAGGAGGTGTTTCAGGAACAGGAGCGGACAGAGCAGCAGCAAGCCGAGGAGCAAGACCAAGAAGAGCAGACAGAAGGTAAGAAGCTAGTGATGTTACAGCCCATTCTTCGCGCACTACCAGAAGAGTCGCCCCAAGAGTTCGCGAAGAGGGCGATGGAGGGGCTGAGGCAGTCGCTAAACAGGGAACCAGCTATCTCAGACCAACTGGAGTCAGACGAACCAGATCCACCTTTAAGCGAGGAGTAGGAAGACCCCAAGGATTAGGTCAGCACCCTCACCGTAGACTCACAGCCCTCCCGCTCTGCTTATGCATTTATCTCTATCGATAGCAATCGGCAGAGGACAGTTCCTTTAGAGGGACTCCTATGGTAGAGTCTCATCTTGAAACTGTTGCGACCCTATGGAATACAGGATGAAGGCTATATAGTGCTTTCCATGCATGGGTGCTCATATGAGGCACACACCATTACACCAAACATGATAGCGGAACCACATGAGGGGAGGGTCGTGCATAATCTGTGAGCAGGGAGGGTCGACCTCTCAGAGTAGCCTATCCCCTTTATTTATCAGCCATCATTAAACCAAGACAAAATAAGACCCTTAGGTCTTACTAAGGGTCTTATTATATCACTAGTTATTTGTAACTCACTGATGATGAGTTGGTGGAGGCGGCGGGAGTCGAACCCGCGTCCTAGATATCTGCTGCTTAAGCGTCTACATGTTTAGCTGGACGATAGAGGTTTTGAGAGGGCAGTTGCTCGCCAGCGGCTTGGGTCCTCCGATTAACCTGTTTAGTCTTACCATTGACCCGGTCACCCGATCTTTGGCCAGTCCACTGGTGTGTCGCCTTCCCCCCTAGTGGACGTCAGGGAGATAGACGTCGCTGTCAATTAAGCAGCAAGTGCGAGCTCGTTAGAGTCTGCAATTAGTTTGTTTGAACGGCTTTTTAAAGAGGCCAACCGATCAACCTCTACATGCGACTTATGCTTTCAATATTCAGTCGAAACCATTACGCCCCCCTCAGTATAATTCTCCAAGGAGACATGCACACCATGTCCTTGATTGATAAATTTGCAAGGTAATTTAATAGCTGAGGCAGCTTGGTTGTGTATTCTTGGCTCATGAGCATCACTGTAAAAAAGCATCTACTCAAGCTATCGATTGTTTGTACCTTTTCGGTGAGCGCAGCTGAAAAGCCGAACATCATCTGGATTTTCTCCGATGATCATTCGTATCAGACGATTGGTGCCTATGGAGGTAGGCTGCAGCATCTCAACATGACACCTAATATTGATCGGTTGGCGGGTCAGGGGATGCGTTTTGACCGTTGTTATGTATCCAACTCGATCTGTGGTCCTGCGCGTGCTGTTTTACTGACGGGCAAACACAGTCATTTGAATGGGAAAAAAGATAATAAAGGTGGTTTCGATCACGATCAGATGAACTTTGCCAAGATACTTCAGAAGAATGGATACCAGACGGCGATGATTGGGAAAATCCATCTTAACGGTGCGATGCAGGGATTTGATTACTGGGATGTGCTTCCGGGGCAGGGGAAATACAATAATCCAGATTTTATCTCGGCAGAGGGCAAAGAGAAAAATAAAGGATATGTCACCGATGTGATTACTGACAAAACGCTGAAGTGGCTGAGCGACCAGCGTGATCAATCGAAGCCATTCATGCTGATGATGCATCATAAGGCACCACATCGGAACTGGGCACCCGCCAAACGGCACATGGGGAAGTATGCTGATATTGAGATTCCCGAGCCGCCGACACTTTTTGACGATTATTCTGGTCGTGGCACTGCTGCTAAAATGCAGGACATGACGATTGATAAGACAATGCAGTTGAATGCGGACCTCAAGTGCGGAAAGTGGTATAAGAACAACAAGCAGTATGCGGCCCGTAATGCGTACTACGCGAAGCACAAGCCAACCGGTAAGGACTTAGTGAAGTGGAAATACCAGCTCTACATGAAGGATTACCTGCGCTGTATTTGGGCAGTGGATGAGAGTGTGGGACGGCTCATGAACTACCTTGATGAGACGGGATTGGCAAAAAACACCATCGTCATGTATTGTTCTGACCAAGGGTTTTACATGGGAGAGCATGGGTGGTTTGACAAGCGTTTCATGTATGAGGAGTCGTATCGCACGCCTTTACTTGTGCGATGGCCGGAGCATGTAAAACCTGGATCCGTGAACAAGGATCTGGTGCAGAATATTGATTTTGCTGAAACGTTTCTCGATCTAGCTGGGGTGAACTCACCGAAGGAAATGCAGGGCGAGAGCATCGTGCCGCTGATGAAGGGTAATACGCCAGCCGACTGGCGTAGCTCGCTTTACTATCACTACTACGAATACCCAGCTTTCTGGCATGCTGTTAGGCGACATGAAGGGGTGTCTGAAAAACGTTTTAAGCTCATCAGATTTTACGGCAAGGATGTGCCGAACGGTGAAGAGTGGGAATTTTTTGATCTAAAAAATGACCCGCAGGAAATGAAAAGCGAGTATTCAAATTCGGATTATGTGGATGAGGTGGAGCGCTTGAAAAAAGAGCTTCATCGACTGAGGGAGTATTACCAGGTGCCTGCTGGTGGCGACGCGTAATTACGATAAACTCGCAACTGAACGTTGCTATAACATGTTAGCGAGTGTCGATCGAGGTGGCTGTG
>JABHEX010000197.1 GCA_018676385.1 Akkermansiaceae bacterium | reverse complement strand
CTCGCAGAGCAATCATACTACACCAATCAACAGCTCTTCGATAAACACCGACACGAAATCCCAGTCGAACTTCTCCTTTTTGCCGCAAATACCCACATCGCCCAAGGCACAAAAAAGGATCACGAACGCGCCGAGGACATTCTGCGCGGATGGATCATCAAATTTAGTGAGTCAAAAAATATCGACGTCCGCGACAAATCACGCGTCCAACTACTGCTCGCTCGCAACTACCAAAGAGCTAAACAATTCGACATCGCACGCGCTGAATTCACCACGGTCTTAAATATCTATAAAGACCAGCCCGAAGCTATTGAAGCACGCTTTGGCATCGGAGAAACCTACATGGCACAACGCGTCTATGATCAGGCAGAAGAGCTTTTTGCCGACCTCGCAAAGAACCTCAATCCAGCTATCGCTATCCGCGCCAGCTTCCTTCAAGGAGTACTCGCCATACGTCAGGACGATATCCAAAACGCACGCAAAATTTTTCTCGCCGTTCTAGAGAACGCACCAGATGATACACTCGCCAACGAAACCCTCTACAATCTCGCGGAGGTCTATGGCATCGAACAGCGTTTCCTTACTCAGCTCGAAACCCTGCGCGCCGTGGGCCGCCTCGGCCAAGAATCGAAACTCTGGCACACTCCCGGTAAAGCACTTTCGGTTGTCGTCCAAGACCCCGATCTCGGCATCAGCCGCGGCGATACACGCATCCCAGTGATTGTTCGTACCGAACCAGGGGATGATCGCGAACAGTCTTTTCTAACAAGCGGCGGAGCAGGTAAAGGGATTTTTCTCACCGAGTTCCCTACCATGCTGGGTACTGCCGCCGTGGGAGATGGTGTGCTACAAGTCACTGGCGGAGATGTCATCGTAGTCGATTACCCAGAAAAATTCAAAAAACAATTCCAGTTTGAATTCCTGAGCACCACGCGCTTACGCATCGCATCAGATGGATCACTTGATATCGCTAGCAGCAAAATTATCGACGAAAACGAACCATCACTAACAGAAGATTTAAAAAAGCAACTCGTGGATGATAAAGAGCCACAATCACGCTCAACCATCCGTCCCAAAAATCAAGTCAAACCCGGAAACTTGATCTATCTGCAAGTAAAAGACGGTGACCGCGACCTCACTGCCGATCAAGACAAGGTGAAGGTCAAGCTATCCTCATCCAGCGGTGACGAAGTAGAACTCATGATCGAAGAAGAAAGTATACACGGCGGTGTCTTCCGCGGCATGGCGCGCACTGGGGAACTCCCTGCAGGAGCTCAGGCGTCCGATTCAGCCCTCGATCACAGCCCGCTGATGGCGATCGATCATGCCCTCGATACCGCATGGCGAAGCGAGCCTGATGGCGCAGCTCCGAAATCACTCGCAATCGACATGAAAGAACTGCGGAGAACAGAATCGATAACCCTAACATCACCACAGCCTGAGCAAGAAGCCCCTATCCGCATGAAAATACGCGGTAGTCACGACGGGCGTTTTTGGTTTAATCTCGGACAGTTTCCTGCCAACACCAATGTCCCCCCACTGAAATTTTTAGAGACAGAAATGCACCTGCGCATTTATAAAACACCCGCTAAAAAGCTACGCAATAAATACACATGGAAAGAGATTGCCAATGTCGTACAAAAAGCCAACCCGACCGAGATCAAGAAAGTAGATACTCTTTCTTGGCAAGCACCTGTCGATACAGAAGACGCCCATTTCCTCGTCTGGTCTGGACCGTTCGTGCAAGAACGCTCCGGCGCTTTACGTGTTGAAATCTCCGGTGTCCACACCGCCGTGCTACTAAATGGTCGACTTGAACTACCCGTCGGCGCAGGTGACCAAAGTGTAGACTTTTTTGTTCCTCGTGGCGTGCATGATCTCACCATTTTCACTATCGCCAGCCCCAAGGTGAAATCCGTCGGAGCTAAACGCGCTCGTGAAAATCAACGGGCCTCCTCCATCACCACGCGCCCATTTGTAGCTGCCGACTTCAATACCAGCGCAGTGCCCAACATCAAAAAGTTCACTCCGCCACCGCCTGCCAAAATTGTAAAAGAGGAAAATCGTTGGACACTCGACATGCCATCCCTTGCGCTACGCTTCATTGATTTTGAATTCCTAGAATACCGTGGCGAGGCAATCGCCATAAGCAATATCGAAATCTCCGGCGGTGGAAAAAAACATATACCGCCAGCCGCCGACGTGCTCGAGCTAGCCAACAACAACACCTTGGAACTAGCACCCGGCGACACAGTCAAAGTTTCCTATCTTGACGAACTTACAGCAGGTGCCGAGCAACGCAACCGACTACTCACCCGATCCTTGACCGCCACCTACTACAATGGCGAGATCACCCCGATCAGCTATGACTTCTCGCGAGATGGCCAAGGCTCCGTAAAAGGCTCGCGCAAAGAACTCCTCCGAATCGAACCCGGTGAGCGCATCGTCGCCGAGGTCGTTGATTTTGACCTCGATACAAGCCTCGAACGCGACACCGTCGAAATCGAAGTCCAAGTGAGCGCCAATCCTCCCATCACATTCACCGCCATCGAGACAGACTCATCATCTGGTGTCTTCCTCGCCGAGATCGACACCGCTGCTGAACCCACTGAAGGTAAGATCGTTGTTAAGCAAGGAGACAAAGTCTATCTCGGCTATATCGATAGGCAAAACACCTTCCCAGGGCACTCGTACCACCGCGAGACCGCCGTCCTCCTCAATGAACCCACCAAGGCTCAAATCCAGATCGTTGATAGCGCCAAGACAAGTGATAGCGCTCCAGAGCTCATCCCAGTCGAGGGGCCGCGTTCCAGCGACTACGTCAGTAAGATTGAATATCGCCTTCCGCTCACTGTGGAAGTCATTGACCCAGACCGGGCAATGGATTCCAAAAGCACGGTCCTCGTCGATGTCGTCACCAGCCAAGGCGCCAAGGTTCAGGTCGAGTGCGTTCTGTCCCGCGCCTTTGCCAACTCTAACGAAAACCTATCTGAAGCCCGCAATCCAGCCCTACTCGAAGGCCGTTTCGTCGGCCAAATACCTCTCCTCCTAGGTGACTCAAATAGTGCTCCCATGGTCCCTGAAGACGGATCATTGCCAAAAACAGGACTAGGGAAAGTCATCTTACCAGCAGATGATGACCCAATAGCTTGGCTCGACGATGGTTCAGACAAATCAAACACAACTCTAGCCGTGCTGAGTATTGCCGGCACCGACACCTTCACAGCAAGCTATAATGATAAAGCCCGCCCAGACGGATCAAACACAACAGTCAAAGCATCAGCCGCCCTATTTTCAGCCGCCACTCTCGCAATCACTGGCTCGGAATATCTCGAACCAGCGGAAATCGTTCATGTTGGTAAAAAAATCTTCCTCCAACTTGAGGACCCCGATCGCGATATTTCAAACAACCGAGACAAAGCCCTTGTCCGTGTCGTGACACCCAGCGGTGAGGACGAAACCATTGAGCTCGAGGAAACACTCAGCCACAGCGGCGTCTTCAGTGCCTCCTTGCCACTACTAGCTAATGCCAAACCCACTTCTGGGAATTTCAACGGTCGGATCGAGGCGTTTTTCGGTGACCAAATCACTGTAGGTTATCTCGATAACGTGCCTCACTCGCCAGAGGGAAAACCCATTATCGAATGTATGGTTCCCGTCGCCATCGGCACTGATGGCGAGATGGCCGCGTTCAGCAAAGTCTATAAAGACGAAGACCTCGCCATCCAAACACAATTCCACATTGCGGAATGCTATTTTGAATTATTTAAGAGCCATCGCAGACTCAAACACGAAGAGGAATCGGCCGCTGATTTAGCCGCTGGCCAACGTGTGCTGCGCGAACTTCAAGACGATTACCCGAACCCTAAATACGCCCCGCGAATTTCTTATCTTCTCGGACAGTTCGCGCAGGAAATGAAAGCATGGGATGAGGCTATTGCCGCCTACGGAACCATCGTGCACAACCACCCAGATCACCCCCTCGCACCAGACTCACAATACAAGCTTGGCCAGTGCCACGAGGAAGCCGGCGAGCTCGACAAGGCCCTAGAAGCCTATGTCACTCTCGCCGGAACATACCCTAAGAGTCCACTTATCGCTAATGTCATGCTGCGTATCAACGAGCATTTTTACATGAAGCAAAATTACGCCGTCGCAGCCTCTGTTGGCGAAAAGTTTCTCGAGCGGTTCACCAACCACGAGTGGTCACCAAAAATGGCATTCCGTATTGGCCAGTGCCACTACAAACAAGAAAAATTCAGCAAAGCAGGCGAATCATTCGATGCTTTTGTCAAACGTTTCCCTGAGCAGGCACTCACCGCTCAGGCACTCTTTTGGGCTGGCGAAAGCTATCGTATGGACAAAAATATCCCAGGTGCATTTCGCCGCTACAATCGCTGCCGCTGGGACTTTCCAGAAAGCGATGCCGCTAAATATTCTCGCGGACGTCTTGCCCTGCCTGAACTTCTGGCTCAATTTGAACGCGAAGCTAATCTCGACAAATAATTCATGAATCTTCAACTAATCATAACTGCCAGCTTCTTCGAAAGTGGCGCCCTCAAGCTCCTCCTCGAAGGCGGCATCTTTATGTGGCCTCTTCTTACTCTTCTCGTGCTAGCCCTCGCAGTCATCATCGAACGCTACCGTAGCCTGAAGCTACTCGAAACCGATGCCAGCGAGCTACGCGAAAGCATCATCTGCCTGCTCTCCGAGGACAAGGTTGAGAAATCGCTTGAGCTATGTGAGGCATCACGCGGCCCCGTTCCCGCAGTGCTATCCTGCGGCTTACGTAAGTATCTTGTACTACGCCGTCTCAACTATGACTCAGCACAAATGGAGCAACAAGTCATCAAAAGTATGGAAAATTACGGTGTTAACATTGTCGCAGCCCTAGAAAAACATCTACCCATTCTCGCTACCATCGCCTCGGTTGCACCTATGCTGGGCTTCCTCGGCACCGTTCAGGGCATGATTGTCGCATTTGGAGACATTGAGGCGAACATCGGCACGCAAAATATCGTTCAGGCCGCCGCATCAGGTATCCGTGTTGCACTACTTACCACCGCCTTTGGACTCATCGTCGGCATACCCGCATATATGGCATTCAACTACTTCACAGGCATCATCAATGACTTTGTGCTGCAGGTGGAATCCTCAGCTGCTGAGATGATCGAGGTTGTCACATTACGCTTAACACTGGATAAAGAAAGATCATGAAACTGAAACGTGGTAAAATGCTCATTGATCCGCCGGCCAGCGCCAGCTCGGATATAGCATTTATACTCATTATATTCTTCCTTGTTTGTGCTGCGATACAGCCTGAGACAGGCCTCGCTCAAATACTTCCGAAAACAGAGGAGAAAAAAGAGCAGCGTGACCAGAGTAAAAACATCGAGGTGTCGATCACTCCAACCAGCATCGTGCTCAATGGCAGCCCCCTACAGCTCACCGAGTTCACTCGACGCATCAAAGCCGCCCTCCAAAAAAAGACGCGCGAGACTGATCGTATTGTCGTGGTGAAAAGCACCCCAAACACCCCCTACCCGCTCTGGATGCGTGTGTCTCAAGTCATCGAACAAGCTGGCGGCATCCTCACACTCGAGTTGGAATCGGAAAAGACCATCAACGTCAAATGAAACTCCAACGCAAAAAACTAACAGCCTCGATCCCGGCTTTCGCCATGGGTGACATAGGTTTCCTGTTACTTATCTT
>JABHEX010000016.1 GCA_018676385.1 Akkermansiaceae bacterium | reverse complement strand
TCCAAATCCAAAAAAAAGAATAGGCTGTCTATAAATGTGCCGCATCTACCATGGTCACCAATATTTATACCAGTTGAGTTGTTAATCTTAACACCCAAATGCAGGCTGAGTCATGACACGCAACCAAGTTTCACGCAGTATGAAAAATACCGGGTAAGATCGTATCAGCCAAATCAGCTGGTAATTCAAAAAGAAAAACTAAAATGTCTTTCGAACTGCTGGTTTCTCTTTTTCAGGAATTGGCATGTCACTCTCGGTCTGATCAGACTGCCCAGCGGGCAAAACATGCTTAACTGGAGCGTTAGGTATCTCTGGCGCATTCAGAACAATATCCTTGGGCCAGATAAAAAATACGCCCAAAAGGACGGAATATGCCAAGCTACCCGCCCAGATGAGCTTCCAATTGCTGGTTTCACTGAACCAATTGCCAACTCGCTCGCGTATCGGACTACATGCCGGCCGTTTATGCAGCTCTAGCCGCTGTCGGCGGTGAAACTCATCCAGTAATTCTTCAAAATAAGTATCGTTAGGTTGCTCATGACGCTTGAGCGCAATGAGTTTCTGGACATCGCTAAAATTTTCTTCTTTCATAGTATATTATGGTTAGTTGATTGGCACGATTTGATTCAAAAAAGGATGAGCTTGGTCAGCAAGACTTTGTGGTAATAAGGTATGTCTGGGGCTGGGGACGTTGATCTAGCTTATCGTTGAATTAATGGTCTGAGTTGTTTGCGGGGGTGATAAATTCTCCTAAGTATCCTTGAAGCTGTTTGTGTGCGTAGTATAGACGAGATCTCACAGTTCCTTCGGATACTCCGAGAATACAACTAATTTCAGCGTGAGGCATGCTCTGGATGTCGAACATTGTCACAACCGTTCTATGGTCTACTGACAGCTCCTGCATAGCTTCGTTCAATTTTTTTTGCAGTTCATGAATATTAGACTGTCGCCGAGGGTTGGCAGCATGTGCCTGATCAATGAATGCGGAATCACTCAGAATACCAGAATCGATGTCATTATAGCTGTATACGGCGCGCCTTTTCCGTTTTTTGAGAAAATTCAGGGTCGTATTGACAGAAATCGAGTAAATCCATGTATAGAAGGTCGATTTGCCCTGAAACTTAAGCAATGAACGGTAGGCTTTCGCAAAAGTATCCTGAAGAAGGTCATGGGTATCTTCCTTGTTCGACGTCATGTTATATACCATACCATATAGCTTGCGGCTGTATTTCACTACCAGTTCGTCGAAAGCACGGGTATCTCCTTCCTGTGCACGCGTGACAAGCTCCGCGTCGGGATCAATAGTTTTTTTCTGTCGTTCTGCCATACGTAGCTGGAGTAATTCCGTATCAGAGGGGTATCATAATGCCTGATGAAGCGGTGGGTGTCAAAGCCACATCTTCGCCAATGGGACCAGTCAGGCTAGACGCGTGATACGCACCCCCACATTACGTGTATTGGGCAGGATAAATTTCTCAATCTCAATAGTGACTCGGCTCACAGAGAAGTTTTCCAGGACAGAGGCTGCTATGTCCTCGGCCAAGGTCTCGATGAGTTTGCGCGGACGCTCGGACGCGAGCTGCTCGATGTGTAGCGCAACAGCGTGGTAGTCGATAGTACGCGTAATATCATCCTGCAGAGGCTGAGGGTCGGAAAAGGGGTGAAGTATAACATGAAGCGCCAGCTCCTGCGGCTGTGCACGTTCCTCATCGGGCACACCAACATGGCATATCAAACGTAAGCCTTTAATGATAATTTCGTCGGTGTCTTTCATCAGCGCTCCACTGGTTAGCTTTTAAGTAGATTTTTAACCTCAAATAAATCGCGAGCAATAAGATCCGGTGACGATTTTTCCAGCTGCAAGGCACTCTGGTAACCTGTGAGCAGGGCAATCGATGCCACACCGCCATGGCGAGCAGTCTCAATATCGTGTTGCATGTCACCGAGAAATACTGTGCAGCTAGGATCAAGTTGATGTGTATCGATCACATGGTGAATTTGATCTCGCTTATCGAGTACACCTGCATAGGCAGCTTCAAAATAGTGATCTACATTTAGCTCCTGAGAGTGACGATGAAACGAAGATGCATCCATCGAGCTGAGAATGAACATGCGTTTATTGCGGGTAGAGAGATGCTGAAGAAAATCCACGGCATGAGGAAGTAGTGGTGTAGTTACACCAGATGCCTCTGAAGCAGCAAAACCAACGCGGAAATGATTCTCAAGCTCATCCAAAGGAACATTGGGTATTACTTCTTCATAAAATCCAGCGTATGGTAATCGAAATTGGCTACGAAACTCGGATCTGCTCAACTTGCTTAAGCCATAATGCTCCATAACGTGGTTCGTGGCATCAAGCACCATGCTCAGATCATCCACAAGTGTTCCCGACCAGTCAAAAATCCAGTTCTCATAGCGATGGATATTTTCCCGTATCATGTTTCTAACCAATTTTGAATATTACCTGTTTGATACTATCACTGCCAAGCTCACGGCAAAGATTTGCAAGAAGCTTACCACTCATTTGTTGCAGGTGAAATTTCATTGTGGGTTGAAGCACACGGAGCACGAGCACGCCATCACGGATGGACACAGGCACGGTGTGACGTGCAACGAACTCACCTGCAACACTTACCCAAACATGCTTCAACCGCTCTTCTTCGACTCCCCCTGAAAGACCTATTACCTTAAGCAAATCTGATAAGAATTCATCTGGCTCATGGATGTTACGTGCTGGATCCGGAGGATCAATACCACCACGCCACTCCGTTAGTATCTTGACCCGCGCACGAGTATTCCCTGTCGATTTGGACTGTTGCCGTTTATTTGCCATCGTCGCCAATGGCCTCGACTGGGCAACCTTCCATAGCCTCGATGCATTGCTCTCGCTCTTCGTCATTTTCTGGCTGTTTAAAAACGTAGGAATAACCCTCGTCCTCTTCACGGGTGAAGTTGTTTGGTGACGTCTCGCGACACAGGTCACAGTCGATACACTGGCTGTCCACATAGAACTCGCCCTTAACGTTTTCTGGATTGATGTCTTCTTTGTCGGCCATGTTGTTAAATGTTACTTAATTTGTCGGGGTTTCCATCGCCCAAGAATGGCTACGAAGCAAGTCATAAATCTGTACAAACTCGCTCTACTAATTGTATTTCTGCTGGTCAAACGTCTCGTAAACAGTTAATTCGACTTACTCGAAGCTTCTGTTCAACCTCAGGCATTCCAGTCATTAATCATGGATAAAAAAGACAAGCAGACAACCCGTACAATCCAGGATGTATCTATCCAACTGGAAGAGGAAAACCTCTGGGACCTAGACGACGATTGCGATATTGGGGAAGATTCTCCCGAGAGTGTAACACAAACGACCACTGAGGCTGACGAACCAAAAGAAAACCTGACAGAAGATTTTCAGAAAAAAGATAGGTCAGCAATGGCAGATGCTAACAAAGCTGAAAACCACCCAGACACGGGTCTAGAAGAAACCGAAAAGGAAATCCCAGCCAAGAAAGCATCGGATGAAGATCCTCAGCCTAAATCAGCGGAAAAGGTTACTGATATTCCTCAGAAAACGGTGAAAGACACCGCTGTCGCAGATACGGCCACAAAAAAATACTCACTTAATGCGATAGAAAAAATAACGCTCGCCTCACTGGCAGCTGTCATGATTGGGCTTCTCGTATGGAGCTGTATTTGGTTGGGTGACCGAAATAAGATCGCCAACACACGAGAAAAAGTTGAATTGCCGATCGTTGGGCAGCAGGCCACCATTACGGCTCTGTCAACATTCTGGATCACTTCAAAAAACGGTCAGGGCGTCAACCTTGAGGCCGTTGTCTTGCCGGCCGTAACCATTACTCTAGATGAAACTGCCAGCAAGAATGGAATACTTCGCCTATTTTTCAAAAATGCTGATGATAAAAGCATTGGCGACCCCGTTAGTCTGTCTTTTAAAAATGGAAAATTCTCTAATGATTCCAACACCATCGAGGTATCTGCATCTGATGGGTTTCACCAAGAAGGGCAATTTCACGCCTATCAAGTAGATGAGGCTAAACCATGGAGAGTCCTCGTCCTAGAAGCACCCAGCGTGGACAGTTTAGGTACCGAATTCATAGAGCTCATTGATGCCCCCGTTGATGCTAGGCGTGAGTAAGCTTACCTCGCTGAAGCTCGATATATGCGCCCTCTCTGGGCTATTATTTGCCAGCCAAAAGGCTCTGAGCCATCGCCTGAACCTGCTCCCCTCCCCCACCTAACATTCGCACAAGTTCGTTCGTTCGCAGTTCTCCATCGACGGCGACTAAACGCGAGCATGTCCTGCCATTCTCAACATTCTTGCTGACCACAAAATGATGTTCTGCCAATGCAGCAACTTGCGGGAAATGAGTGATTGCGACAACCTGATGGCGGTCGCCAAGCCGAGCCATTTTCTCTCCCACTGCGCGAGCAATTTCTCCCCCAACATTCGCATCGATTTCATCAAACACCATCAATGGCGTAGCATCCTGTTCGGCAAGGGCGCTCTTAATTGAGAGCATGACTCGGGAAATTTCCCCGCTGGATGCAATCTGGCGTAGCGGCTTCATTGGTTCCCCTGGGTTCGGACCAAACTCGAACTCAACATCCTCTAACCCACTCGCTTCAGGTTTATCATGTACTGCAAATCGAATCTCAAATGCTGACTGTTTAAAACCAAGTTCTTTCAAATGCCGGGCAATGTCTCTAGCCAAACGCGGTGCAGATTCCTTACGTAGGTCACTGAGAGCAGCGCCTGAGGAATCAACCTGCTGCCTCGAAACATCAATAGCATGTTGATGCGCCTGAAGCTGTTCAGCTCGATTTTCCACAGAATCAAGACGCCGGGCAACTTGCTCGCGGTGGGCAATAACATCTTCCAGCGTCGGACCATATTTCCTTTTTAGATTCTCCAGTGTATTGATGCGGTCTTCCAAACGCGCAAGTTCTGCAGGATCCGTATTGATATCGTCTAAATATTCAGTGAGGCCAATCTCAATTTCCTGAAGTTCAAGGACTGTGCGATCTAGTCCATGCAGCGTCTCACGTACCACAGGGTCTAACTTTTCAAGTTCGCGGGATATTCGCTGCAAATTACCTATCCGATCCATTAATGCATCATCGCCCGATAGTATACCAAGGGCTGCACCTGCATGCTCAATCAAGCGCGAACTGTTAGTGGCTCGCTGGTAATCAGATTCCAGAATTATTAGTTCGTCAGTATTTATTTGGGCAGCATCAATCTCGTCAAGTTGGTGCCGTAAAAGCTCTAGCTCATGCTCTCCTGCCACACCTGATTTTTGAAATACTTCAAGAGCATCTATCTTTTCTCGCCATGTTCTCCATGCAGCCCGAAAATCACGCGCGACATCTAATGCACCTGCATAAGCATCCAACATTGCCAACTGCCTGTCTATCGAAAGCAACCCCTGATGATCGTGTGGGCCATGCAAATCAACGAGATGGCTACCCAGGCTTTTTAAAACACCTAAAGTCGCTGGCGAGTTGTTGATAAATTGTTTATTAGACGACTGCCCGATAACACGTTTGACAATGAGTTGCCCGTCTTCACAAGGATCAAGCCCACTGTCTTCCAGCACTGCATTTACAGCTGGAGCGTCAGTCAAATCAAAAACAGCTTCCACGGTACAAGCTGATTCGCCAGTGCGAATCAGAGACTTGTCAGCACGCTCTCCGAGCACCAATTTGAGAGCGCCCACAATAACAGACTTACCAGCGCCCGTTTCACCAGTCACCCCGATCAACCCCCTACCGAGCTGCCATACGAGCGAATCCACGAGCGCGAGATTTTTGATTTTTAATAGGCTAAGCATCTTACTACCAATATCCTTGGCTTATAGCACCGCATTATGTCAAGATCTCGCCAAGTTGAAACTTGAATTTTCTCTCACTTTCCTCGGCACCAGCACCTCGACTGGCGTCCCAGTGATCGGCTGCAAGTGCCCAGTATGCATGTCTGGTGACCCCCTACTAACTCGTACGCGTTCATCCGTTTATCTACAAACACCTGAATTCTCAGTTCTAGTCGACAGTGGGCCAGACTTACGTGAACAGGCATTAAGAGAGAACATAACACAGGTGGACGCGGTGCTCTACACCCACGCACACCTCGATCACATCACAGGATTTGACGAATTGCGCGCATTTTGCTGGCGGCGTGACAACCCACTACCGCTCTACGGCTCAGTGGAATGTCTCGAGGAAATCGAGCGAATGTTCAGTTGGGCCTTCCTATCGACAAATACCCATAAGGGCTACATCAAACCCATTTCTATTGTAACCGTTGACTCTTTCCAACTAGGCAACCTCACGGTGA
>JABHEX010000196.1 GCA_018676385.1 Akkermansiaceae bacterium | reverse complement strand
TCAATAGAGTGTAGCGTAGAGGATTGCCCCACGGGTCATTAATACTTGATAGCGCGGATGTGCCTTTGCGAGTGGTTGGCAAAGACTGCTTTGTCAGGTAGATGTTTTGGATAGCGTTTGAGCTATTTTTCAATAGATCATGAACGGCTGATTTGATTTCACTTTTTGAATTAACAAGCAGATCATCATCTGTGCCTTTTTTGCCGTCATACCCCATGTGTATCACATCTTTACTTAGTGTTATCTCTGGGATCTGTATGTAAACGTTGATTATTCCTGTTAGGGCATTGCCTGCGAAAACGGACAGTAGGTAAATTCCCATAATGAAAGACTTCATTTTGCGGGGCGACTGGGTGTAGGAAAACTCTAGGCAAACGATCGAAATGAGAATTTCAGAGGTGGTAAATATGAGGTAAGCAAGTAACTGCCACCAGACCGATGGTGTTTGGCCTCGATCGATTTCTTCCTGAGCCCATGAAATCACGGCGAATGAGAGTACCATAAGAAAGAGACCCGCACCGATTTTTCGTAGTGGGGTTAGTTTGATTGCTTTTGATGCAGCTGGGTAGATAAACCAAGTGAATAAGGGGATAAGCACGAGAATTAAGAAAGGGTTTGCCGCTTGGATTTGTGAGGGGAGAACCTCTAGTTGGCGCAATGATTCAGGCATGAACGGAAAGTTTAAAATTTGGCGGTCCATTTTTTCTGCCTGAAAAACGAGTGTGTTCGCTGTCTGATCAAACAAGCACCAGAACACGGCGACAAACAGAAACAGTGGTATTAATTTGCTGACGGCAGCGAGGCCTTCAGTGCTGAACAGTTCGCTACCGAATCCTTTTTTATGGGCAGGAATATGGACAAATTTATTTCTGCCCATCCAGAAAAATATGGTCGCTAGTGCCATCAAAACGCCGGGGATCCCGAATGCCCAATGAGGTCCAGCCCATTTTAGGATGAGGGGGATAGCTAGGTTAGAAATAACCGCCCCAAAATTGATTGAGAGATAAAAAAGGTTAAAGGTTTTGGTGATGAGATGCTGGTTATTTTTTCCAAATTGATCTCCCACATGAGCTGAGACGCATGGCTTGATGCCACCGGCACCAATCGAGATCAGGCCAAGGCCCGCCAACAACCAGAACTGAACCATCCCCCCCATGCCCATGAACGCCAAAGCCAAGTGGCCCAGACAATAGACAATTGAAAGTGTGACGATGGTGCGGTATTTCCCAAAGAATATATCGGCAATGAGAGCGCCAAATAGAGGTGTTAGATAGACTGCTGAGTTGAAAAAAGATACGTAGGCGGTTGCTTTAGCTTCACTCATGGATTCTCCGCCTAGTACACCAAGGTAGTTTGCGAGAAAGATGGCGAGTGCTGCTTTCATCCCATAGAAGGAGAAGCGTTCAGCGGCTTCATTGGAAATAATGTAAGGGATGCCGCTGGGCATCTTTTCTGTATCGGATGGCTGAGTACGATATAACATATCAGAGGGTGTTAGATTTTTAAGGCTGAGATGAGATCATTCATCTTATCAATGGTGTGGTCAGGATTGAGTGCGGCGAGTGCGGGCGGGTCATGGTATCCCCAGGTGGCGGCGACCGCGATCATGCCTGCGTTTTTGGCGGTTTTGAGGTCAATTGTTGAGTCGCCGACGAGTGCGGTGTTCTCTGGGTCGATGTTGAGTTCACTGCATATCGAGAGCGCTCCTGACGGGTCTGGTTTTGATGGAACATTGCGCAGCTGTCCTCTAACGATGGGGAAATGAATATCCGGAAACAGGTAATCGGTAATCTTGCGGCAATACTCATCTGGTTTGTTAGAGAAAACAGCGATGGAGATGTTTCGATCTGAGAGATTAGCTAAGGTCTCTGTCACTCCCGCGTAAGGATGCGTGCCGTCTTTCCAGGTTCGTGCGTAATTGTCTCGCATGCCATCCACCAGAGTATCGAGTTCATCACCTGAAACGGTTGGTGCTGCGCGCTCGACTAGTTTTCCAATCCCGTTGCCAATAAAGCCGCGCACATCGGACTCGGGGTGGGTGTAAAGCCCTGCTGCATCAAGAGTCCGGTTAAGCGATGCCGCAATTCCCGGCAGCGAGTGTACGAGTGTACCATCCAAATCAAAGATAATGCAGCGAATCACGTCATTGAGCATCGTGATTAGTTACTCTAGATTCAAGAAGTTCTCGAATAAAAAAATCGGCTGTATTTCTATAAGACGGTGCGCAAACAGCTAGTTGTAGTTTTTTCCCTATCGCCCAGGTAGGTAATGATGTGGAACCATACTTGGGCTAAAAAGTATCAAGCAGGTAGCTTAAGTGCAGCGCTGGTGATGGAACCTTGTTGAGATTATGCTGGCTCGATGAGATATAAAATTGAGGGTAATGACTTCTGACTTTATGAGGCAGGTTTAGCCTCATGCATATGCACATCGCTTTGCGGGTATGGGATTGAGATACCATCGGCATCGAATGCTTTTTTAACATTTTCCTGCATATCATAGAATATGCCCCAGTAGTCGCCGGCGTCGCTCCAGACACGGACTACAATGTTAACAGAGCTGTCTGCGAGTTCTTTTACTGCGATAAATGGTTCGGGGTCATTGTCTACGCGTGAATCTGCTTCAATCAGCTTTAGTATGATACCCTTCGCTTGGTCGATATCGTCATTGTAACCGATACTGAAAAGCATATCGACGCGGCGCTTGTCCTCGGCAGAGTAATTGATCAGAGAGCCGGTGGCAACTGGGCCATTGGGTAGGATGATACGCTTGTTGTCGCCCGTGTTGATTACGGTGTTACAGATTTGAATGCTACGAACTTTACCACTATGTCCTTGGGTTTCTATAAAATCGCCCACTTTAAAAGGTTTCAGGATGAGGATGAGCACACCTCCCGCGAAATTTTGTAGTGTGCCAGATAGTGCCATACCTATTGCGAGGCCAGCGGCACCTAATATGGCTACAAATGAGGTGGTGGGGAATCCAGCAATGCCAGCGCAGGTAATTACTAAGATCACCTTGAGTGCCATGGAAACAAGGCTGTGGATGAAAGTTTCCAGCGCCTCGTCAAAATCAGTTTTATCGAACCAGCGGCGTAGGGAGCGGCTGAGGAAATTGACCACTTTCCATCCGAGCCACAGAGCGATGAGGGCTGTAAGTAGTTTCAGTCCATAAGTGGTTCCAGTTTCGGAGATATCTTGGGTGATTTGTTGTAAGTCAATATCCATAATCGTGGTTTTTTTAGCTACTGTGTAAGATCTTAGCAATCGAAAACCGTGGCAGCTGTGGCTCGACAGCGCGCTGGCTGTATTTATCATGCTGCGTATGCTTCCCAAACTTGTTACCCAGATCCCTGGTCCGCAATCACTGCATCTTGCAGATGAGCTAAAGAATTACGAGTGCCGAAATGTTACATATACGGGTATGGATTGGCCGGTGTTTTGGCAGCGAGCCAATGGTGTCAATGTGTGGGATGAGGATGGTAACCAATTTCTTGATCTAACCTCTGCTTTTGCTGTCGCTGGTCTTGGTCATGGATGGTCATCTAGTGTGATGCGTGATCAATCGGAACATATGATTCACGCGATGGGAGATGTTCACCCTACCAGGTTGAAGGCGGAACTGTGTCGTGAGTTGTCGCATTGCACGTATGAGCGGTGGGGTGAGGGTCTGGGCAAAACGACTCTCAGCAACTCAGGCTCTGAGGCGGTAGAGACGGCACTGAAAACAGCACGGCTTGCCACTGGGCGTGATGGTATCGTGACTTTTTCCAACGGCTATCATGGCCTTGGTTATGGGGCATTGCTTGGTAGTGGCTTTGACAAATTTCGTGACCCTTTCGCGAGTCAGCTTGCTGATCACCGATGTGTTCTCAACTATCCTACCAACAAGACAGAGATGGTTCGATTAGAAGAACAACTTATGGATCTGGATGGAGACGCGATTGGTGCCGTATTGGTGGAACCTATTCAAGGTAGAGGCGGTAAGATTGTGCCTCCGAGTGATTTTTTATCCCTTCTTCGTGATTGGTCTGACCAGCACGGTGTTGTGTTGATCTTTGACGAGATCTACACCGGGTTTAATCGGACTGGAAAGCTGTTCGCGTGTGAGCATGAGGGTATTGTGCCTGATCTGATTTGTTTAGGTAAGTCAATGAGTGGGGGATACCCAATTTCTGCATGTGTAGGGAAATCCTCAGTAATGGATGCGTGGCCTGAATCTGATGGTGAAGCGCTGCATACCAGTACATTTCTTGGTAATCCGGTTGGGTGTGCTATGGCGCTGGCATCCATTCGAGAGCATGTTCGCCCTCAGACGGCGGCAAAAGTTACTGAGCGTGGTGCTAGGCTCATTGATTTACTAAAAAATCTGAGTAGCCCGTTGATTCATGAAGTGAGGGGCCGTGGGCTGATGCTCGGCGTGGAATTGAGGCACGCGGATGGAAAGCCTGCTGGAGACAAGGCGGGAATTATTTTAACGGAAATGCTAAGATCGGGTGTGATGATGCTGGCAGATGGGCCGAGTGGGAATGTATTAGCATTTACGCCGCCATTCATCATCTCAGATGCTGAGATACAATTTGCCGTGGATGCACTCCAGTGTGCCCTTGACCGTTAGTTGTCAGTAGCGATAGTAACCGCCGTGAGTAGGTCTCCCATAGTATGGATGAATGGTGCGCTGATGCCAGCCGATGAGGTGCGTGTGTCTCCATTCGATTTGGGATGGTCTGTAGGTTGGGCCGCTTTTGAGACCATGCCTGGTTATGAGGGTAGGATCTTTGGTTTTTTGAGACACTTTGAGAGATTAAAACATTCTGCAGGGGTTATGGGTATTTATGTGCCAGCACCTGAGATCATCGAGACTGCAGTGAGTCAAGTATTGGATGTGAATGGGCTTGGTAGTGGTCGATCGAGAATTAGGCTATCACTGAGCAGTGGTGATCATTCATTAATCGGCAGTGACGAAACAAAAGAGGTAGAAGGAAGTGTCATGGTTACTGCCGTGAATGTGGTAGAGCAAAAAAACCAAGTAGTTCTGCAGGCGTCGCCATTTTCTCATAATGAGCGATCAGGTCTATCGGGCTGCAAGACATCCTCCTATGGAGACAACTTGGTGGCTTTGCGTCAGGCCCATAAGGCGGGGGCGGATGAGGCCATCATGCTCAACACGGTTGGGCAGTTATGTGAGTGTGCCACAGCTAATATTTTTTTAGTTAGTAATGAAAAGCTGATGACGCCATCGCTCGATACTGGCTGCTTGGCTGGTGTAACCCGATCAATAATTATTGAGTTAGCTCGTGAGGATGGTCTTACAGTTGAGGAAGGTGAGCTTGGGATGATTGACGTCAGTAATGCAGATGAGATTTTTCTAACAAGTTCTATGCGAGGGGTTCAGTCGGCAGTCATGATGAGAAGTGGGTCTGAAGTTGTGGGAGCGGTGACTAACCGTTTATCTGAGCTGTATCATAAGAGGGTCAGAGAGGAGCTAGGGTTATGAGTCTCTCCAGCTATACCACGCCTATCCAATCGGCGGATGTTAAGAAAATACGAGTAATTCTTGAGGAAGGAGGCTTTGAGTTTAAATCCAAACCTTATGCGTATTTTTCAGCCAAGAAGGGAAAGCTCAATGTTACAGTCTATGAGAAAGGTCCCAAAGTTCTCATACAGGGCAAGGAGACAGAGGACTTTGTGCGTTTTACTCTGGAACCGATGATTCTTGGTGAGGCAAAGCTTGGATATGAAGAAGTTAATGAGCCAGAAATGTTCGAGCCTCATTTTGGTGTTGATGAGAGTGGTAAAGGTGACTTCTTTGGTCCGTTAGTCATCGCTGGCGCTTATACCGATGCCAAATCAACCCGTGCCCTGCTCGATGCCGGTGTGATGGATAGTAAACGCATTACAAGTAGTGCTAAAATTGCCAAGCTGGCAAAAATCATACGAGATACACCGGGCGTCATGCATGATGTAGTGAGTATTGGGCCGGAGAAATACAACGAGATGTATAGCAAGTTCAAAAACCTGAATCGATTACTCGCTTGGGGGCATGCTAAGGTGATCAATAATCTTGCCAAGCAAGTTCCTAGTTGCCCGCGTGCGCTTAGTGATCAGTTTGCTCGTAAGGAGGTGTTAGAGCGAGAGTTGTTGCGACATGGTGTAAAAGTAAAACTCCAGCAGCGCACCAAGGGGGAGAGTGATGTGGCAGTTGCTGCTGCCTCGATCCTTGCCCGTGAGCGATTTGTTAATTGGATTGAGCAATCGAGTGAGAAGTCGGGTGTTGAAATCAGGCTAGGTGCGGGCCCGCATGTACTTGATGCAGCGCGTGAACTCGTCGCTGAGCATGGTGAGAGTATTCTGGCGAAAGTCGCGAAAATGCATTTCAAGACGGCGAAAGAAGTCTAGCTTGTCAGGCTGACGTCTGCGTTGATTTCTAACCAATCGATGCACTCCTCTAACAAATCACGATCCATCGCGTGAACATCTTCGCCTTTTCCAAGATCTTTGAGCAGCAGGACAGTGAGTTGTCCTCCGAGATGCTCGCGAAATTCATCAAGTCCTTTAAACACAGCTCGCGTGCCATCATCGGCTTTCATCTCCAGTGATACGTGCCAGGTAGGTAACTTGAGTTGCTTCAGCACTCTGAGAATACGCATTGCAGAGTCTTCGTCGAGTCGCCCTGTCTTCCACGAGTATAGGCTATCTAGTGCGACCCCTACACCTACAGCATCGGCATGAGTGAGTTCGAAATCCGTAAGCTGTTCCATCTTGTGTGCCGCCCAGTGGCCGAAGTCGAGAGGTCGACTACTTCCTGTCTCGAAGGGATCGCCTCCGTATGCAATATGTGATGCGTGTAGAAGTGCTGAGCGTTCTACTGTTTCCTCCAGTGTGTGTGGGTGCAACACGCTGAGCTGCTCGATGTTGTCCTCGATCCAGTGGAAAAATCCAGCATCCTTAACTAGGGCCACTTTGACCGCCTCCACGAGGCCGGCACGCCGCTCGGTTTCGGGCTGGCCGTGTAGAAAGGTAAAGTCGTTCACAACCGCATAAGGAACTGCGAAGGTGCCGAGAAAATTTTTCTTCCCGTAAGCATTGATGCCGTTTTTGACACCCACGCCACTATCGTCTTGGGAGAGTGCTGTGGTGGGAAAACGAACCAGCCTAATGCCACGGTGGGCAGTGGCAGCAGCGAGGCCAATGACATCGAGAAATGCTCCGCCGCCAATACAGATGATATAGGAATGCCTGTCGATACCTGCTTTTTCGATCGCATCCCATGCTGTTTGCAGCGTGTTGGCGTCTCTTTTGCAGTCCTCTCCACCTTGGTAGGCGATGGTGCCACGTGAGACATAACCAGGCATGCGCTCCATGTAGTTCTCTACCTGTGTCTGAAGTTCTGGGAATGCGTCTGCCACTCCTTGATCGATAAAGGTTAGCACCTTCGCCTGACCATTGGTCTCCAAGAGATCAATAAGCAACCGATTATCTAAGTTGAATGCATCCCTTGTGAATCTCACTCGGTGTTTGCTGGTAATCCGGATATCGTAGTCCTTGCCTTGCATGTTGGTTAAT
>JABHEX010000195.1 GCA_018676385.1 Akkermansiaceae bacterium | reverse complement strand
TCATAGTATAGCGTATTTAATTAATGACCAATTGGTCATGAAGAGGGTTTTTAGGTGAATATCTGTGATTAGGCGAGATAATCATTGATAATATTTTCCAGCATTTCTTGGCGGCCGCTGGCGAGTTGGGGTGCTTCGATGCTTTGAGCGTGTGCGTCAAGGGCGTCGAGCGTGGTTGAGCGTGACTCGATTTCGGAGCCGATGCCACTGTCGTAGCTGGCGTAGCGGTCGGAAACGAAGGCATCCATACGACCATCCGAGATGATCTTCTGGGCGATTTTAAGGCCACGAGCGAAGGCATCCATGCCGCCGATGTGGGCATGGAAAAGATCTTCTGGCTCATGGGACTCACGTCGGCGCTTGGCATCGAAGTTCAATCCACCGGTGGTGAAGCCGCCCATTTTCAGAACGCGGATCATGACTTGGGTGGTGTCGTAGACGTTGGTCGGGAACTGGTCGGTGTCCCAGCCGATGAGTTCGTCGCCGCGGTTAGCATCGATGCTGCCGAGCGCGTTTGACCCGATAGCCACGTCGAGTTCGTGCTCCATGGTGTGGCCCGCGAGTGTGGCGTGGTTGGTCTCGATGTTGAGTTTAAAGTGATCGAGAAGATTGTATTCACGGAGGAAATTGAGACAGGCTGCGGAGTCGGAGTCGTATTGGTGGGTAGATGGTTCGCGTGGCTTCGGCTCAATATAGAACTGTCCGGTGTAGCCGATCTTTTTCGCGTGATCCACGGCGAGGTGGAGCATGGTTGCGAGGTGGTCGAGCTCCCGCTTCATATCGGTGTTGAGGAGCGTGGCATAACCTTCGCGGCCGCCCCAGAAGGTGTATCCCTCACCGCCGAGACGATGGGTGGCTTCGAGGGCATGTTTGATTTGTGAGGCGCCGTAGGCGAAGACATTCGCATCGGGAGACGTGGCAGCGCCTTGGGCGTAGCGTGGGTGACCGAACAGGCATGCGGTGCCCCAGAGGAGTTTCTTGCCGGTCTCGTTTTGAAACTTCTCGAGTTCATCAACAACGCGGTCGAGGTTATTGTGTGTCTCAGTGAGGGTTGCGCCCTCGGGAGCGATGTCGCGGTCGTGAAAGCAGTAGTAGTCGATCTGTGTTTTCTGCAGGAATTCAAAGAAGACGGGTATGCGGTTCAGGGCGTTATCGAGTGTCTCTGAACCATCGTCCCACGGCATAAGAGCAGTGCCGGCACCGAATGGGTCGCCGAGTTCGTTGCGCATGACGTGCCAGTAGGCGGCGCCGAAACGAAGGTGGTCACGCATTTTTTTGCCGCCGACTTCCTCGTCGGGGTTGTAGTGGCGGAATGCGAAGGGATTGGTGCTACCTGTGCCCTCGTATTGGAAGGCAGGAATGTTTGGGAAGTGTTCGGACATGGTTATGGTGGTTCTTAGGTTAATGATTTATTGGAGAAATAGTTGTTTAGTTGAAGCTTGCGGAACATGAATAACATGGGAGACAAGGTTTGGTGCAAGCATTTCCTTCGTCGTAGAAGGAATTTTTAGATGAGCTAAAACCATATCAGAAAGTGAGTTTTAGTCGATGGTATCATCCGTCAAGAAATTATCACTTTTCGTCATTGTTAATACAGCGACTTGGGGCAATCTATGGGCATGCATGTGCTTACAGAGTTTGATTTAGAGGGGTTTTCAGCACGCCTGATGCCTGGTCAGATTGCGCCCGCCTTATTTCAGGCTTTGCCAGATGTATTTTTCTGGATCAAGGATGAGGCGGGAAGATTTGTATATACTAACAAGGCATTTTGTCATGAAGTGGCAGAGGATGATGTCTCGGGTATGCGGGATGAGGACATATTTCCGCCGGAGCTGGCGCAGAACTACCAGCAGGGTGATGAAGAAGTTCTGGCGACGGGGGAGGCGTTTTGGAATAAGCTGGAGTTGATTCCTACGCGTGCCGGTGGTGTTGAGTGGAGATCAACGAGTAAGATTCCGTTGAAGGATGTCGATGGTTCGTGGGTTGGCACGGCTGGGGTGTCGCGCCGGATGGGCTTGGTCGAGGGATTGCCAATGCCGACGAGGCATCACAAGCTGGCCGTGATTGTGGCGGCTATTTATCAGCATTTGGAAAAGGGTGTAAGTATTGCGGAGTTGGCGCAGGCGGCGGCAGTTTCGATGAGTACTTTGGAGCGACTATTTAAAGAGCACATGAATACGACGCCGCGTCGGTTTATTATACAGGTTAAAATGTCGGCAGCATGTGAGCGTTTGATTAATACCGGAATGCAAGTGAAGGAAATCGCGTCGAGTGTGGGCTATGATGAGCATGCAAATTTCACGCGGGCGTTTACCAAAGAGATGGGGATGTCACCGAGGTCGTATCAGAAGTTTTACAAAAAAGGATAGATGATGGAGTTGCCAGTCAATGAGTTGCGTGAGGAGTTGTTAGGGGCGCTGGAGAATTCAGGGAGGTTGTTGCTGCGTGCGCCAACGGGGTCGGGTAAATCGACCTGTGTGCCGCCGATGATGTTAGATGGTGGGGTGCAGGGGCTGATCGTGGTAGTGCAGCCGCGTAGGATTGCGGCGCGGATGTTGGCGCGTCGCGTGGCGGAGGTGCGAGGCACGAGCTTGGGCGAGGAAATTGGTTATGTGGTTCGATTTGAAAACCACATGGGGAAATGCACGCGGGTTGTTTATCTTACTGATGGTGTGTTGCAGAGGTGGCTGCATGAGAACCCGACGCTCGATGGTATAGGGGCGGTGATATTTGATGAGTTTCATGAGCGCCGTGTAGCGAGTGATGTGGCGCTGGCGCGTTGCATGAATCTGCAAGACGGGAAGCGACCCGATCTGAAGCTGGTGGTGATGTCGGCGACATTGGAAGTTCAGGGATTGCAAGGCTACCTTGAGCCCTGCGTGATGCTTGAGGCCGAGGGGAGGATGTTTCCTGTGGAGGTGATTTATCGGGGTGCGGGAGCGCCACCGGTGGGTGGGCGACAAGCTCCGGCGATCTGGGATCGGGTGGCTGATGCGGTGCGTGATGCTGTTTCCTCGGATGAGGCGGGGCATGTTCTAGTGTTTTTACCGGGCGTGCATGAGATTTGCAGAACTGCAGAATTGATCGAGCGTGCTGGTTGGTCGCGGGGTTGGGATGTTTGCCCTCTTTTCAGTGGATTGCCGCCAGCGCAGCAGGACGCCGCCGTGGCGGCGGGTGGCAAACCTCGGATTATTGTTTCGACGAATGTCGCAGAGACTTCACTGACGATTGACGGGGTGAGGACGGTGATTGATTCCGGTTTGGCGAGGGTGTCGAACCATGATTCTGCTCGAGGGATCGATACCTTGATGATTGAAAAAATATCGCGTGCATCGGCTGATCAACGAGCTGGTCGGGCAGGACGGACGGCGTTGGGTCGCTGCATCAGGCTTTGGAGTGAAAACGATCACGCAAAACGGATGGCGTTTGAGTTGCCGGAGATTCAGCGAATTGATTTATCGGAGGTATTGCTTTCTCTGTTTGCGGTTGGGGTTCGGGATGTGGCGGGTTTTCGTTGGTTGAGCCCACCTGACGCCTGTGCATTGCAGCGTGCGATGGAGTTGTTAGTTCAGCTGGGTGCCGTTGATAGAAATGGTATTATCACGGATGTCGGGCAACAAATGGCGGGGTTTCCTCTGCATCCGCGATATGCACGATTGCTGTTATCTGGAGCCGAGTATGATTGCGTGGCGGAAGCGGGATTCATCGCTGCGGCTGTGCAGAGTGAGGGTGTTTTTGTCCGAGGGAAAGGTGGGCGTAAGGAGTTTTCTGATGATGGTGACAAAATTGATTTTGCAGCCGAGTGGCGGGCGTTTCAATTTGCCAAAGACATGCGCTATGATCCGCGCCGATGTGCCAGCTCGGGGATCATGGCGAGAGGGGCTAGGGAGCTAGGAAAATCGCTTGATCAGCTTGAAAAGCTTGCACTGCGCCAGGGGCTCGACTGGGGTGAGCTGAGTTTTTCCACCGATGGGATCAGCGAAATGATGCTGGTGGCGTTGAGTGACCGGCTTGCGGTGCAGCGAGGCAGTGCGACATTATCCTGCCAGGTGGTTGGAGGGCGGCGTGGGAAGTTAGATACTGATTCCGTCGTAAAGGGGGCGCAGGTTTTTGTGGCGGCGGAGATGACCGAGGTGGAGGGTAAGGATGTGGTGGTTTATCTCAATCGATGCACGGAAGTGGATGTGGAGTCGTTAAAGAAATATTTCCCGTGTGATATGCTGGAACACGACGGTGCGTATTATGATGAAGCGATTCGCCGGGTTGTCAGGAAACGTGAAACTCGATTTCGTGATCTTGTATTAGATTCAAAGGAAGGAGGTGAGCCGCCGCTTGATGATGCTGCGCGATTGCTCGCCGAGCGTGTTGTCAGTGGTGAGCTGAAACTCAACAAGTGGGACAGGGCGGTTGAGCAGTGGATCGCGCGGGTGGTTAATTTGACTCAATGGATGCCAGAGATGGAACTGCCGGGATTCAGTGAAGATGACAGGCAGATGGTTGTTGAAGAAGTGTGTCAAGGTGCCAAAGGATACAAAGATATCAAGAATCTGGAGGTGATGCCTGTTTTAAAGAGCTGGTTATCTAGTTCACAAAAAGCGGTTCTTGATGCTTATGCGCCAACTGAGGTGAAACTATCTAACGGAAGGTCGGCGAAGGTGAAGTATGCCGTGGATGCCGAGCCGTGGATTGCGATGAAAATGCAGCATCTTTACGATGTGGTGGAACTGCCTGAGATTGCAGGTGGGAAGACGAACTTGTTAGTGCATCTTCTTGCTCCGAACCAGAGGCCGTGGCAAGTCACTGGGGATCTGAAGGGGTTTTGGGAACGAGGTTACCCGCAGATGAAGAAGGATCTTGCGGGGAGGTATCCGAAGCACGAGTGGCGGTAGCCTAAGGACAACTAAGCTTCCATTTAGCCATGGCGCTTCACGGCTTGCCTTTTTTCGGCTGTGGTCGGAAATCGGGGAAGGCGAGTACCCTGGGCGTTCGGCGGCCTTTTTCGGTGAAGACGAAGGCGATCATGCGTGAGCGGGGGTCGTGGAGCCAGGAGGTCTCGCAGAGCGGGTGGGTACGTTTGTCGCCGGTAATCATGAAGGACAGGTCTACCGGGTAGTTCTCGCGTTTTCTGGCGGGAGATTTCATGATTCTACGTGACCTGGGGGGCAGTCTGATTTTTTGACTTCCCACCATGCCTTTGACGAGGTGTGGGCTGATGTTGAGCCAGAGTATCTGACCATTGCGGAATTGGTTTGAGTTGGCATTGATCACCTGCATGTGAACCGGTGCAACGGTATTTTTGGGATTGGAACTCACGAGCAGATAGAAGTCGCGCATGTTGGCGGGAATCACAACGTTGGGCGCATTTTCCGGGAGTTTTTTAGGATTGGCTACAGGCTTGGAAACCATCCGGAGGTTCAGTCGGCCCGGTGGCAAGGTGTAGGGCTTGGAGAGGTTCATGCGAGGG
>JABHEX010000194.1 GCA_018676385.1 Akkermansiaceae bacterium | reverse complement strand
TTCTCCAGCGTCGATCTCTTTTTCAATCTCGCGAAGCCCTTTTTCAATGGCAGCAAACTCCTCATCATTGAGGAGTCCAGCTTTCACCTGAGCCCGTGCATGAGCGATAGATCCAGCGATGTCATGTTTGTACAAGCGCCAGTCATAGGAGATTGATTCTCCATACTGTTGCACGAGGTCGGCGGTGGCTTTTAAAAAACGTCCTTTCCACATACGGGTGTCATACCCTTATTGTGAAGATTTGGAAACCACTGAATACTGGCAATGCACGGAAATTTTCAGTGATTGCATCATTTTTATTCGTGAGGGTGCTGTTTAAGAAGTTCGTCTGGGCTATAGAAACCTTGTTTTCCACGAGTGGCAGCACGGATATCGGCGACTTTTTTGGGTGTGATTACCGATGCTTTGTTGCCGAAAGAGTTTCGCACATATGTGAGCACTGCGGCGACTTCCTTGTCGTTGAGAATTCCTCCGAACTGGGTCATAGGAACCTGTCCGGGGTATTTTTTGCCGAGAACTTCAATTGGGCCATACAGTCCGTTGAGGGTAAGTTTAATGAGTCGATCCTCATTTTGCATTGACCATTTGGTTCCTGCAACAGGAGGGAACTGAGCTGCTGGGAGGCCTTTTCCATCGGTTTGATGGCAAGTAGCGCAGTGGGCTTCACGGTGATAGACTTCATGACCTAGTTTGTATGCGAGAGCATCAGGGCCTGTGAGGTGCTTGGGAACATTAATTTTTTTCACTGGCTCTTCGATTATGGAATTTTTGAGAGCTGCGAGGGCAAAATCTATCGACCCCTTGATCCAGCTATCGGTGCCAGCGCCTTGTGCGGCGTCGAGTATAGCAAGGCCTGTGTTTTTTGGTAGCCAGGAGGCAGCGGTGATAGCTTCCATGCGCACGCGTCCGTGGCCATCGGTAGCTGATTTTTTCAGAAGCTCAGCGTGGTCTGCAACTTGGTGCGTGTTGTAGCGCACTGCGCGTGTGGCTGCGGAGCGTACTTTGTGATCCTTGGATGCCAGCAGTTGGCGCATGAGAGTCTGGTCGATCTGGTTATGTCCCCAAGTGACCCAGAGGGCTTCGAGCATGTGGTGTTCGTAGTTGGGGTCATTTTTATTGAGGTTTGCTGTCCATTTTTTGATGGCGGCGATGACTTCATCAGTGTTGCGGCCTCTTAGCTCACGGCGAGTTCGATAGCGTGTGCGATCTTCGTAAGCTTTGAGGTTTTCAAGAAGAGTGGTGAGGGATGCACCATCGATTTTGGCGGGTTTGACGAGCGGGCGAGATGGGTAAGTGATGCGATAGATGCGGCCGTGGACGTGGTCGCGTTTTGGATCGCGTGCATTGTGTTGCATGTGCCCGATGAGCACGTTTGACCAGTCGATCACGTAGAGTGAGCCGTCGGGCGCGAACTCAAGATCGACTGGGCGGAAATTACCTTCGGAGGATTTTAGTAGGTCCTGGCGGTAAGATGTTTTGTAGCCTGTGCCATCCTCCTCAATTTTGTGTTGTTTGATACCGAGGAAACCGATGTTGTTACAGAGTAAGAGGTCACCCTGGACTTCATTTGGAAAATGTCGGCTGGAGATGAATTCGATGCCGGATGTTGGTCTAACTGCGTTGGAGGTGATGAGATTTTTGGATGCTACCATACCTTGCCCATAGGTAGATTTGACGGTGCCGGGAGCCATCCAGTTTACGGATGTGCCTGAGGTGTGTAAAAAGAAGTTTTGCCCCCATTTATCAAAAGCTGTCCCCCAAGGGTTTGGAATACGAAGTTGTGCTGTGCGTTCGAGGTGGCGTCGTTTTGGGTTATAGCGGAAGTGTCCGCCGTTGGTGCCGCGATGGGTTCCATACACGCTTTCAATATTTGAGTGAAGAAATACGCCCTCGCCCATGTAGATGGCACCAGATGGATCGGCACAGAATGCAGAAATAGCATGATGGGTATCGTGATCATCAAAGCCACTTATGAGGTATTCCTTGGTGTCGTATTTGTCGTCGCTATTGGTATCGGTGAGCAAAATGAGCGAATCGGCTTGGGAAACATAAACGCCTTCCTTGGCGAGCTCGAATCCTATGACGAGGTGGAGGTCGTCAGCAAAAACTGTACGTTTGTCTGCTTTGCCATCGTTATTAGTATCTTCAAAAATGATTAACTTGTCGGTGGGTTTGGGGTCACCAGGGCGCCAGTGTGGGTAGGAGGGCATACATCCGACCCATAGACGGCCTTTGTTATCGAATGACATCTGCACTGGGTTGGCGAGTTCAGGAAACTGCTTTTCATCGGCAAAGAGTTCGATTTTATATCCTTTTGGCACTGCGAGTTGTTTGAGTGTGTCCTTGCCGCTGAGGTAACGGGTTTGGCCATTTTTATTGGATGGCTTGTAGTTTGTTTCGACTGGCGGGAGTTTGTGTGTTTTGGCGTCTGCTGTGTTGAGATTTGATTTCTTGCCCTCAAGTGCGCGCCAGATGGCATGGTCGCGAATCACGGTCATCTCTGCCAGTTTCTTCAGCTCGTCAGGGTAGTTTTTTGGGCCAAATGGATTGTAGCGCCTGCCATAAACATGCACGCCATTTGGAATTTTAAAGAGGTTATGCCAAACAAAGTTTTTTTCCATGACTGCTGCATGAACAAGTTTGCGGTGGGCATTGCTGGTGGTTTTCCCATAGAGGTCATTCGCCAGCTGGCCAGCCAGCCATTGGTAACCTCGATCGGTTAGGAGTGCGCCATCGACCGTGAGTGGTTTTTGTGTGGCATCGAAAATCGCCTTGGATGGCGAGAAGGTATCGATAAAAAGCACACCATTTTGTTCGCAAATATTACGCATTGCTTTGGTGTAGAGCGATAGTAATCCGTTCTGCTTTTCGCCGTCGGGAGTGTGGTGTGTGGCAGATAAATTTTGAATGGCTGTGGGTGAGATGATAGCTAGCTGCGGAGCATGTTTCCCATTATATTTCTGGCCGAGTGTGTGGACGATGAAAGCACTCAACTCATTTTTGAAGCGCGCAAGCTCGATCTTGCCACGCATGGCGGAATTGAATCCAAAAAATGCAAGTATTGTGTCGGGCTTCAGACGGGTTAGCCACTGGTCGGGCGTTTCAAAGTGGCCTTTAGCTCCAGATGTCCAAGGGCCAGACTTACCAGAAGCATAATTTTGGAAATGTTTCTCAGCGCCGGGGAATGCGAGTTGTTGCGTCCGGCCGGGATGAGGGCGGAATGCTGGTGTGTTGCCCTCGTCCGCGATGTTACGGATGGTGAGTTTGTGCTCTGGGAAACGTAGCTGAAGTTCGGTTTCGAAGTGACCATACTTCATCATGCGGGATGCTAGCCCCGCTCCGATGATGGCAATTCTACCGTTTTTTTTTAAACTAAGTGTGGCAGGTGCCTTGGCCCTGGGCGCGGCGGCACCATTTGCCATGTCACTTGGAATAAAATCGGCGGGCTTCATTCCTTTTTTGAAGGTATTGAAGCCATAGAACGTGGGTTTGTAAGATGCTGGGATAGCTACATTTGCTTGTTTTGGGATATTGAGTCCTAGTCCCCAGTAGCATGCATTGGTGACAAGGCGACGCAGATTGGCATCGTCTAGGTCACTGGCGGCTCCCATGGTGGTGGTGAAAATCTTGTTGGTCTTACCTGCAGCATTTTTGTAGCTACGTGTCCATGCCAATGGCTGCATTGGGTTGTTTTTGCTCGCGACTGGATCAGATTTTGGATCGAGTGTTTTGGTGACCTGGCCACGTAATAAAATTGTTACGTCTGCTGGAGGGTTAGTTCCGTATACATCTGATTCAGCAAAAATGGTGCCCACGCCATTGAGGACTGGATTAGCCTTGTTGCTCGGTTCGACAATGCCTCTGCATCCTTCTTTCTTGTGGTGGCCATGGTGGCTCACCCATGTTTCACCAAGTATGTGACGACCAAATCCCTTATGCCAACCGCTCTCTTTGTTGGCGTTGAATGAATATTTAAACCACTTGCTGCTTTTGGGGAACTTGAATGCGTGGGTAGAGGTGCGCAGCGCAACGATGGGTGTACCGCGCATGAGGGCTTTTTCAAATTTCGCCATGGTGGAGTCATTCCAGTTTCTGAAACGAAGCGACATTAGAATGAGATCAGCGGAATCGAGTGCCTCTGGATGCGACAGGCTCTTCTGATTCTTGGGATCGACTTCTCCTTTTTCATTCATGGAGAATAGCACAGTGCATTTGAAGCCATGGTGTTTGGACAGAAGCTGGCCAAGCATGGGGAGTGCTTCCTCGGATCGGTATTCTTCGTCGCCCGACAGCAGAACGATGTGTTTACCTTTGCCTGAACCATCACCACCATTGAAAACGAGATGATTAGCGGGTTGGCCGGCAGAGGCTGGCTGCAAGGTAAGTGCGGTGATAAACGCGATTGAAAACAGGCTTAGGGAATTTCTTTTCATGAATAGCATAGTCATTGAGTGTATGTCGTAGAGGGGTTATGTGGATCGCACAAATCGGTAATGGTTCATAGCATACGTATAAAACAGCAGATTCTTCCTCCTAATTATAGAGGGTATGTCAGTAACAGGATGGTATATAAAAAATCAGATCACTCGGTCGTTTCCACCATCGATGGGAATCTGTGCTCCGGTGGTCGCTTTGAAGGCCGGACCAGCGACCGTGCTTACCATCAAAGCTATATCGGTCGACTTTATCTCGGTCTTAAGTAGGTTTTTGGTTTTATATTCCTCCACGGTCATGCCGTAGCGTGTTGCCGATTTTTGTAGGGCCTCCTCGGTCCAGATTTCGGTGTCGAATACTGCATCGGGATGGATCGTGTTTACACGAATGCCATCACCTGCGAGTTCTAGAGCGGCGACACGAGCAAGCTGTGTAACACCAGCTTTAGTTACAGAATAAGCGGCAGCTCCGGGGCCAGGGGCTGAGAAGTTGCGTGATCCAATGATAATGATCGATGGAGAGAGGGTGCTTTTTTTAAGATGAGGAATGGAAAAACGGAGAAATCGCTGAGTGGCGGTGAGGTTGATCTTGAGGTGGAGATCCCAGCTGTCACCTAATGATTCTATATACTCGCCAGCTTTAAAAATACCGGCATTGGCGACGATGATATCGAGGCTGCCGTGCTCGTTAACGACGGCGTCAATAGCCGATTGGAGAGCTGCGTCGTCTGTAATGTCACAAACGACTCCTGAGAGGCCAGGTTTGTTAAGGTTTTCTACAACCGCAGGATTGATATCTAAGCCGACTACCGTAGCGCCATCTGCGTGTAGGCGCTCTGCGGTTGCCCGGCCTATACCGCCAGCGGAGCCTGTGATGATAGCTACTTTACCGGCGTGGATTTGATTTGCGTCTGACATGTTATTGAGTGATTAGTTGTTAGGTTGTTATGAGTTAGCTGTTTCGATGCGCTCTCGCATCAGCAAAATGTTGGCGGGAACATCGCCCCCGTCGAAAATGGCACTGCCAGTGACGATGAGATCAGATTGCATGGCGGCGAGTTCACCGACGTTGTCTTTTTTGACAGCTCCGTCGATGGCGAGAATGAGATCGGGTTTTGCTGCGCGTAGCTGGGTGATTCGCTCGGTGACAACATCGAAGTAAGTTTGTTTGCCAGTGTCGGGGCCGATAGAGAGTAAGAATACGACGTCGCAAAGTTCAAGATGAGGGAGTAGTTCCTCGATGGAAGTGGTGGGATAAATACCAGCACTCGAAAGACAACCGGCATCACGAATACTGGTGAGTGTGGCTGCGACGTCATCGCATTGCTCGATCTGCACAGTGATGATATCGGCACCGGAGGCAGCGAAATCAGCGACATGTTTTTCAGGATGAGATGTAAGCAGGTGAACGTCTTTGATGAGATTGGTTTTTAAACCGGCTAGAAACCCCGAACCGACGGAGATTTTTGGCCAGATCGTGCCATCCATGACGTCGAGGTGCAGAAGTTGAACACCAGAGTCCTCGAGGGTTTTGATGTCATTGGCTTGATGCATTATGTCGCCTGTTAGGGTCCCTATGCTGAGCTGAGGGGTTCCGCTAGCGATTTTTTTGAGTCGCTCAAGTTTTTCTGTGTGAGTCATGGTTGGAATAAAAGTTAGGGCGGACTGAAGACCAGTCCGCCCTATCAGTAATTTATAATTAAGCTTCGTTCTTCAATGTGTTGAAGAGGTCAAATCCTTCTGCCGGTGTGGCGTTGTTGTGAACAACGGACTTAACGGCTTTCATCATCGCCAGGGGAGCCTCGGACTGGAAAACGTTACGTCCCATATCGACTCCGGATGCGCCACATTGGATGGCGTTGTAGCAAAGCTCGAGAGCTTCAAGCTCAGGGAGTTTTTTGCCGCCTGCGATTACGACAGGAACTGGGCATGCTGCGACAACGTTTTCGAAGCCCTCGGTGTAATAAGTTTTTACGATGGATGCGCCGTTCTCAGCACAGACACGGGATGCGAGACCGAAGTAACGGGAGTCGCGAGCCATGTCCTTGCCTACAGCAGTGACACCCATAACGGGAATACCATATTTGTTTCCAATATCAACCAGGCGGCTGAAGTTGGCGATGGTGGATGCTTCGGTGTCGGCATCACCGATAGCGAGCATCGCTGCCATGGCTGATACGTTCATGCTGATTGCGTCTTGCTCAGAAATAAGAACGTTGTGGTTCATCTCAGTCAGGATGGTTGTACCTGAGTCTGTGCGTAGGCAGATTGGCTTGGTGTTTTCCGCAGGAATCGAGGTGCGGATCATTCCGCGGCAACCCATCAAGCAGTCTGCTTCTTCGGCGAGAGGTGCGATGTTGAGGTCGATGCGTTCAAGACCGGAAGTTGGTCCCATGAGGAAACCGTGGTCGAAAGCAAGCATCACTGTGCGGCCTGATTCGCGGTTAAAGATACGTGACATGCGGTTCTTGATTCCCCATGAGGCACTATTCATGCCTTTGAGGTAGAAGTTACTGGTGTCGGCGGGTGTGTTGAGACCAAAATTGTCTCCATCTCTGATGTCGTCTAAGTCTGCCATATTGGTAGTTGGTTAGTAGTGTTGTTGGTTGGTTTTTTCTAGTAAGAAATTTTCTTAGTCTTCGATCATGCTGATTAGTTTATTAACGGCATGGTCAACAAATGCGGAGTCCTCGGCTGCGAGGTCGAGGGCTTCCACTTCGACGTGATTGGGTAGTGCATTTTGTAAAGCATCCCAGTAGGCTGCATCAAGGTCCGTGTTGTAGAGTTCACCACCTTTTGCTGAGTAACTCGATACGCCTTTAAGGGGCATGATGAAGGCCGTTTTTTCTGTAGAGCTCTGGAGTCGGTCTCCGATAGTATTGGCAACTTTGGCTTGCTCCTCTGCATTGAGGCGAGGGACAAATACATAGGGCGTGTGCCATGTGATCTGGTGATTTTCCCAGCCATCGGGTATCTTGCTGGGCTCGCTCACAAGAAGTCCAAGGTGTTCTGATCCTCCTGGGCATATGACCTGAGGGAGTCCTAGCTTGCCTGCGACTGTGAGACGATCGGGGCCGGATGCTCTGAGTGCATCAAAGCAGCCATCGGCAATCTCACCCATAGCGTAGTCAAACACAGCCGTAATGATGCCTTCTTTCATCATTTGCTCCATGGCATCGCCTCCAGCACCAATGGCGTGGAAGGTGATTACCTCGTAGCCTGCCTTCTCGAAGAGTTCGATGGCATGCATAGCGCCTTTGGTAAGCACGCCAAGATTGGACATGCCTATCACACCTTTGGCTTCTGACTTTGTGATACACTGCTCAACCTGTGCCATGCCCCAGGCTGATGCTGCGGCGTTGGCGAGGATTTTACGGGAGAAAACGTTAAGTCCAAGGATGTCTGATACAGCGAACATCATAGTGATGTCCTTGATGCCGACAAAGGGGCCAACATCTCCGGATGCTGCTGTTGACAGCATCACCTTGGGAAAGCCGTAGGGGAGGGCTTGTAGAATAGGCGCGCAGGTGGATGTGCCTTGAGTTCCACCGAGGGTGACGACAGCTTGGATTTTTCCAGCGACCTGCAGATCCAGCAGGATCTTGGTTGCGCCAGCAACGATTGAGGGGTTGGCTTTTTCACGGCTGGGGTTGTCGAGGAGTTCTGCAAGCGTGCTGCCGCCAGCTTCGATGACCTCCTCTTTGGAGACATCAGCAGCAATTTCAGAATCGCCCACGACACTCAGATCAATTATGTATGCCCTGCCTCCAAGGCGCTCTATTTCTTTCCGCATGAAGTCGGCTTCGGCGGCTTTGGTGTCGAGAGTGGCTAGGATTGCTACCGTTTTCATTGAGGCGGGAAGTTTGGGGTTTATTTAGAGAACCGTAGCGCGGTGAATTCGTTTGCGGCTGCGGTGACAGCACGTTCGATTGGAAGGCGCTCGGTGGATGATCCGGTCCAGAAGCCGTGACCTGATGTGTTATCGAGGATAAACTGGGCGTCTGGTGGATTCTCCATGGCAGCACCGTGTGCGACGAGAATGACGTCAGGGTGAACCTCGCGGCATTTCTGGTAGGCGTGTTCGGTTTGCTCGGCGGTTTCCTCGATGGTCATGCCGTTGTCGTATCCTTTGATGCCGCCTTTGGTGGTTCCCGCGTGGTAGCAGAAAATGTGTGGTTTGGCTTCAGCGCAGATACGAATGGAGTCCTCTAGGGTGAAAGCGAGACCTATGGAAACCATGTCCATTTCTTCTTTTGCGAGCTTGAGTAGCTCTATTTCATTATCGAGAGTGATGCCAGCAGATGTCATCACTCGGTAGATTTCAGAATCGTGATCAACGTAGGAAATGGATGGCCCGATGTTTGAGACGGAGTTGACACCCATATCTTTGCATTCTTGTAGAACCATGCGCATGTCTTTCAGTGGATCGTTGGCATTCAGGCAGGCACAGACGAATGCTTTGCCGTCGAGAGCCGGCATGATGTCCTCGCGGGTGTAGTCGAGAGTTTGTTTATTGGAATCGAGGATCGGCCACATCATTGACTTGGTGCCCATGCCGTTGGCACGGAGGCGTGCTCCTGAAAAGGTGTTTATGCAATCTGTGCCAGCTTTTTCTTGGAGTTTAGCGACGAGACCGCTACCTGCGGAGGAAATCATGATGGGTTCGCGGGCGTCGACCTTTTTTTTGAGGTTAGCGAGGATGGTTTCTGTGGAGATGCGTTTGGTAATCATGGATGTTTATTGCTTTGAATCAGAGTCATATGCCATGAATGCGTTTTTGTCTTGAAAATTCAGCGCAAAATTATGAACAAAATGGTCAATTTCTTATTTGGCCTTAAAGCGTGATCGATAAGATGACGGTGGCTCTTTCATGATTCGGGTGAACTCACGTGAGAAATGGCTTTGGTCGGAAAACCCGCAGTTGTAGCTTATCTCGGCAAAGTTTTGTGTAGTTTGTACGATCTTATGACAAGCTTCCTGCACCTTGAGGTGGCGCATGTATTCCTTGGGTGACATTCCGAAGCATGACTTGAACTTACGTTGGAAAGAGCTCAATGAGAGGCTTGCGTTGGTGGCGAGTTTGGTGATGGCAATGTTGTCGCGAAATGATTGGTGCATTAGTTTGAGTGCTGAATTTAATTCATCTGATTGTTGGAGAGATGCGTTGCTCTGGCTGAAAGGTCGGGTAACACCGATGATGCCACAGATCTTTCCTTGATGATTGTATAGCGGCTTTTTATTTGTTGTGGACCAATCGACAAACCCATTGCCTGTTGGTACTAGTTCTACGCGGTTCAAAATGGGCTTACCCGATTTTAGAATCTTCAAATCGTCTTTACGGATAGATCTGACAATGTGATCAGGTATAAAGTCCTCATCCATTTTCCCAAGGATTTCAGTCCCATCTCCAACACCGAATAATTGCAGTAGGCGCTTGTTGAAGGCAACATAGCGAAGATCGCGGTTTTTGACGAAATAGGTGAAGCCTACGAGTTCATCAAAGATAGTGGCAACGTGGTCGCCGATCTTGTTTTCTTGAAAAAAAGCGTCGTCCTGCATGGATTGATTTGAGCAGACGGGTGAGACTGGGTCAACCCGTCAAAAACATCGCAGCAATCTCATTATTGCCCGGCGGGCAAGCATCTAAAAAGTTATTGTTTTGGAAGTCGTTTCCCTTGGAGCCGCGCAGTAATAAGATTCTCGCATCGGCCATGGAGTCTGAGTTTCTCGCAGCAGGCTTCAATTTTCAGACTTTGTTTTTGGGATCTGAATCCATGACGGGTGGCGGCGCAGTCGTTCATGAGTCGGATGTTTTCATCTTCGAATTCCGTGACTTTACCACAATCGATGCAAACTAGGTGGTTGTGGGCAGGGCTTTCGACAAAATTGGGATCGTAAGTCTTTTGGTCGTCTCCGAGGTCTATCTCATGTAATAGCCCAGCTTCAACAAGCAGGGAGATCGTGCGATAAACGGTGGCGCGAGAGGAGCGCGACTGGGTGCTACGGATGCGTTCCCAGAGTTCGTCCGCATTGAAGTGTTCATCGGATGCAAAAATTGCCTCAACAATGGCATCGCGTTGGGGAGTGTTGCGCAGGCCCTTGCTCTGAATGAACATCTGCATTCGCGCTTTCACTGAGGAATTCATAAGCAGAGCATAACGAATTCAATGAGATGTGGCGAATTAGAAATTTATGCATTGGCATTTTTTTCTGATGAGGGAATATGAATACGTGGAACGTCAATCTATATACCAATTAGCCACTGCACTTGTTATGGTTTTTCTCGGAGCTTGTTCAGCAACTCCTGATGAGTTACTGGACGTTAGGCAATTTCACATGCGAAAAACCAAACCCGCTGATATTAAAAAGGCCCAAATGGTGCGGGGGGAGCAGATGTATTGGCTCAAGGGTGCAGTCAGCATGAACGAGCGCAGGAAGCGTCTTGGCGACTACTACACAGTTGCTTGGCGTGCTGGGGCGTCCCAGCCTACTCGTGTGGTGATGGATTACCAGCAGGCATCGACAGGAGTGAAAGTAAAACGGATGTCGAGTGATCTTCCGTTTGGTGTCTCTGAAGGCAAATTAGAGTTTAAAGTTACAGGCGATTCTTACAACAAAGGTGGCCGTGTACTTGCGTGGCGCATCAGGCTTTTGCAGGGTGATAAAGTTCTCGCGGAAAAGCGTTCCTACCTCTGGCGATAGATTTGAGTTGGCAAGCAAGCTAAATCATGGGACGTATCGGCATGGCACGTTTTAAAGAAAAAGTAGCAGTGGTTACCGGTGCAGGTCGGGGAATTGGTTTAGAGATAGCCAAAGCCATTGTAGCGGAGGGCGGTAAAGTGGCAGTTGTTAGTAGGAGTGCAGGTAGTTGTGGCGGAGCGGCTGACT
>JABHEX010000193.1 GCA_018676385.1 Akkermansiaceae bacterium | reverse complement strand
TGGCTCGAGGTTCTTCGGCGATGGCTGAAGCGTAATCCTTTGTTGTTGTTTTCTTATTACTGGGAGGTTGTGAATTTATATTTGCAACTGTGATGATGATTCCAAGCAAGACCGCAACTATAATGAATGAGGCTGTCACAGCCGATTTACTGGAAGATGAGGCAAGGGTTGGAAGTGACTTAGCAAGAGGTTTGGCTTGTGCGGGAACAGAGGTCACAAGAGTTTTGATACGCTCTGTAGAAGTTGATGTACTCAATTCCGCGATCATTTTTTCGAGATCTATGGCCATTTCCTTTGCACTAGCGTATCGACGCTTTGGATCAGGGTGAATGGATTTGAAAATTATGGCATCGAGATCAATACAGCTATTTCTGATAGAAGAGGGAGGGGAGTAGGGCTCGTTTGGTAGGCACCCAACGACTAAATTGTAGAGAATCAATCCAGCTGAGTATATGTCAGCTCTGTGGTCAACCTTACCACTGGTTTGATAGACTTCAGGGGCAGAGTAGGGGTTTGTTAATTGTTCTGCGCGGTCAACAAAAAGCTTAGAAAGACCAAAACCAACGATTTTAGGATGGGTCTTTTGAGTGATAAGGATATTTTTTGGTTGAAGCGCTTGGTGAACAATACCTGTTTGGTGTGCGTGGTGGAGGCCGCGGCACACGTCTACCATGATACGCGCACTTTCCATTTGGTCCAGGTGATGACCAAGGGTTTTTTCACACAAAGATTGGCCGGAAATATACTCCATGATGATGTAGAGGATGTCATTCACTATGCCAAAATCAAAAACCTTCACGAGATTAGGGTCATTGAATCTTGCCATGATCTTGGCTTCAGACTCAAATGCTACAGCCAAAGCTGCGTCTTTCGCGGGTAACACCTTGATGGCAATTTTACGGTCTAGAGACACTTGGTGTGCCAAATATATAGTGCCATTAATTCCAGTTGATAGCAGAGACTCCACAGCATAACCAGATAGCAAGCTACTGAGTTTGTCAGGTGTAGGGGGAGAGAAATCTAGGGTGGTATCACACATAACACACGGTTGGAAAAATATCATCAGGGGTTGTATCCCTGATCAATACTAATCGATTTAATACGATACTAATATGTTCTACAATACAAGGCAATACACAGATTCGTAATATACAGTAAATTAAAAAACAAAATGGTGTATCAGCTTAATTTTCAAGAATGTAATTCATGAAATTTTCGGTTCCTTTATCTGTGTTGGAGAGTTCTTCCTCAACGTATTTTACGCGGGATACGAGCCCCTTACTCTTCAGCTCTCTAGACAACCTAGCGAGATTGGCTCGGTATTTCTGGCGAATATTCTCGATTTCGGTAAAGTATTCACCTTGGATGCGAGATTGTCTCTGTAGGCGTGAGTCGAAAATGTCATCGAGTTTTTTTGGCAATCCTCTAACATTGTTAGATTTAGGGATGCGGCCATTGTTGTGGCGGATTTTCATTTTTAATATGAGAGGCTGAATTCTTTTTTGTTCCCTAACAACCAAGTTTCTTTGGAAAATGGCAAGTTCCTGCTCATAGCCCTTGATATTGTTATGAAAGTCTTTTTCGTAGCGTTTCTGTATGCCGATAAGGAGTGCCGCGCACTTGGCTCGGACTGTTGCTATGGGGTTATCTTCTATTAATTTGTCCACCTTTACTATTTCCAAGCCTTGCCCGTCCTTACTCCATTCGATAAGAAACGAGCGAAGGGTAGCGTTGCTCGTGTAATCGTCCCATCTTCCAGAAGATGTCATGGCGCAAGCGAGTTGCTTTCCTGTATTTTCGTCAGGAGCACCTGCACGCCAGTTGGCAAATTGCCAGGGCTCTCCAGTTGACCATTTCCATGAGCTATTGGCTGGATGGAATCCGCCAATCCAGCATGCTTCATTGCGTTTTAGATTATCTTCAAGGAATATGGTGATCCAGCTATTTTCATCAGCATTGGAGGGGACGCTAAGCACGCCACCTGCGGTGGCTGCTAAATCACGGGCTGTCTGCCAGTCAGAAGCGCGTTCGACACAGAGGTAATAACGGTTGTCGTAGCTTGCTGTGCCGGCCGGGTATTCCGGTGTTCCTGATTTGATGGAATCAGAGCACCTTTGAAGTTGTGCTATGAGGTTTCCGGGAGCGGAGCCATCCATCATCCACTCGATGTAAAATGGAAGAGTGGTTTGTGCGGAAAGCGGCCTGAGAATGCCGGTGTCGTTTACGGATACATAAGCGGCTTTTGAGGTCTTGCGGATGTCCTGCTTCCACGGCGTGCCGTCGATCCATCGCCACTCGTTATTGCCTGCGGTGCCTGCTCCCAGCCAGACGAATGCGTCGTCTTTAATCTTACGGGCAAATTTTTTGAGGTCAGCTGACTCTTGGCAAACTGTGAGGTGCCCTCCATGCCGTTCGCAGAATTGTTGCGCAGCATGCCATGTCATTGGTGTGGATATGTAGAACCTAGCACGATTAGCTTCAATAATGCTGGATTTAGGCATTTCGTTCCGCTTGCCTTGGAAAAGAGCCGATCTCAGACGGTCGAGAGTCTCAATAGGGGACTCTACCTTAGGTTTAAGTATTACGGGTGTAGCTCCTTTTGGCTTCTCAATCTGTATATTCTGCTGGGCCACGATCGAGGCCTCCCGGTCCTTGCGTTCAAGGTCTCTTTTCTCCTGAGCCTCTTTTTTACGTTTTTCCTTATCCTCATCTGCGAGTTGTTGTTCCGCCTCGCGTTTGCTGCTTACGACCTTGTAGCCTTCCCAGGCGATGTAAATGGCAGCGAGTAGTGCAATAATGATGATGATGTTCCTGATCAGCGGCGTATTGGATCCAACTTTCAGAGGTATGGGTGGAGCTGTGTTATTATTATTTGTTGGTTCAGACTCGGTGTTTGCCGGCGCTATTTTTTTGCTGCCACCTGATGAATGATCTGTTTTCAATTTAGGTGCATTTGTTGCTGGTTTAGCGGTTAGTAAGGTCTTGGCAGTCGATGATGATTTGGATTCTGCTGCGACGAGTTGTGGCTTTTTTTGCGGCTCCGTGTTTATGATCTTTTCAAGATCGTTAGACATGGATTTGGTATCTCGATAACGAAGAGCAGGTGTGGGATGAGTGGCTTTGCGAATGACGCGGTCATATCTGGTATCGCAGGTCACCTCAGAGGCGGCTGGGGAATATGGGCTAGATGGAAGATGACCAGTCAGAAGCTCGTAAAGGATGATGCCAACAGAGTAGATATCTGTGCTTTGGTCGACAGATGTTGGGTTGTGAATGACTTCAGGTGCGGAGTAACCTGGAGTGCCGAATGATAAGCCCAATTTGGTATCCCCAGTTGGCTGTGCCAAGCCGAAGTCGCCAATTTTTGGCGATGCATTTGGATCAAGAAGGATATTAGCTGGCTTGATGTCTCTGTGTAAAATGTTGTTCTCGTGGGCGTTGCCAAGGCCTGCACATATACCTATGACAATGCGGGCGGCCTCACTGGGTTCGATGATTTTACCGTAGGCCGAGTGATAGAGAGATTTACCCTGAACCATCTCCATGATGATGTATAGAAGTCCATCCACCTGGCCAAAATCGTAAATACTTATCAGGTTAGGGTGGTCCAGTTTAGCCATGCTTTTGGCTTCGGCTTCAAAAGACGCACGAAAGTTTGCATCCTTACCGAGATGATACGGTAAAATTTTGATGGCTACATCACGTTCGAGTGATTTTTGGCGTGCCATATATACGGCACCCATACCTCCTTTGGCGATGAGGTGGTATATTTCGTATGCTGGAAGAAGCTCGCCGATTTCGCTCAGCTCGAGCGGTGTGAAATCTGTATTTTGGGAGTTTTCGCCCATATGTGTAGTTTAAAGAATTGATTTGTGAGTAGGTTAGGGCAGATGAGGTAAGCAATGATTATGATTTGTGCCCAAAGCTATTGCGTATTGTTGTTTATCATCATGTTTGCGCGTGCTTTTTTTAATTTTTCGTATTTGACGGATAGTAGCGGGGCAATATTTAACATTTCTGTTGGTTTTTTTGAATATTTATTAATCACTAAATCAGGGTTGAGGTGCTCAGTGCGTTCTTGAACGTAGCCAGAACCAATCCATACTCCACTTGTATGTCTTAGCTCCAGGTGCAAGTGCGCTGGGTAATTTTCGTTAGCGTTGCCAACACTGCCTATTTTTTCTCCCATCGCGACCAGTTCACCGACTGCTACACTACTATGCTGTAAATGGGCATACATTAGTTGGTGTATTTCGCCATCGGTAGACTTATGTGCTAAAATCAAGGTATTACCCCAACCTTGAGAAGGTTCACCACGATAGATAACTATGCCGTTTGCCACTGCAAACACTGGATCGCCAAGGTCAGAGTTCATACCTCCTATACCATTGATGTCGTCGCCGGAGTGATAACCGCCGCGCTGCTTGTTGTAAGCCCAGAAGGGTTGTGCATTGTATGTTAGGGCGCCATGGCGACTTCCCATTGGCTGCATCATCGTTGTAGCGATGGGCAGAAGATTACGATCGAATGCAGAGAGTTGAATAAAGCGGGGGTCGAAGGCAGGGATGCTGCCGTCGAGGAGTGGATGACCTAGAGGTGCATCCGCCTGCTGCCACGATTTCATGGATTTTATGGGTGCAAGTTGGCCCGTATGACTGCGCATGTATGCGAGTAAAGTCACAACAATCAGGCCGATGACGAAAGCTACCACGAAACAGTAGAGCAGATGTTGTTGTGTGGATGTTTTTTGCATTGATTTATTAGAAATCGAGAAGGATTTCTGCCCTACGATTTACACGCCGTCCGTCTGGGTTGTCTGTACCATCTTTAGTTTGGTTTGGTACTCTTGGCTGTGCCTTGCCGAACCCTGAAATCTTTATTTGTGTGGCAGGTATTCCTTTCTTGATGAAGAATTCCATCACCGTATTTGCGCGCTTCTTAGAAAGGGTAAGGTTGTATTGGTCTGAACCGAGTGCGTCGGTGTGGCCAGATATTGTAAGTTTTTTGTTTTTATCAGACTTCAGAAGAACCGCGACAATACTGAGCTGATGTTGAGTCCGCTCTGTAAGTAATCCTGAATCAAGATCGAAATAAACAACCAGAGAATCACCACCTTTTAGATTCTTGATCAGCGGTGTGTAATAGATATCGCCATCTGAAAAGCGATTTGCGTAATCGGTGAGTAGTTTATCTAAATTGATTTCAGTGATCTTCCATGGGGTGTCCAAATTTTTTCGTTTGGTATTGATGGCGAACATAGCGAGATTTTTCTTATTTGGTGTTTCCAGCATTACCAACCAACCTGCACTTGTTTCACGCAGGAACATCTTTCTAAGAGGGCGATTCTTGCTCAGAGTATAATCACCTTCTTCAAAAATGATGCAAAGTCCTGCAAGTTTTGCATAAGTAATTTGTGAGGTGTCGATGTGTTTGCGTGCTTCGGCTGGATCCAGCTTCATGATAGCATCGATGAATCGGCTCACGGCTGTCGTTGCTGCATGCGCGTCGTCAGGATTTGCTGATCTATTTTTGTCGCCGAATGTGGTGTCATTATCAGTGATGGATTTATTAGTTTCGAACAGAGTGATCTTACCAACTCGCCACTTACCTTCCTCAGTCTTTTCCAGATCAAGTAGGATGCGTGATCGATCAAACAGGTTAAGTGACCAACGGTCATTCGCTCCCTGAATGGGTGAAAATGGACTATTTAGATCGAGCTTTAGCTTGGAGGCCGTAGCTAGAGCGCGTAGTTTTTTTGCTTGGATCGCACTCAGGTTTTTGGTTCCCAGAAGCTCGATTAATGGCTGCACGTCACCTGTATCGTTTGCCCTAATTGCGACTTCACTAATGCGCCCAACTAGATCCTCTGGCGTGCCACCTAGGCGTGTGTCCACATCGTCGACGTGTTCGCCGTTAGGGGTGAGGGTCATTTGATCTCCACCTAGTGGCATTGCAGGGGTATTTTTGCCGGTCAGAGCTGGTGTATCGGTTCTGTATTTGCCGATAAGCAGGAATATCGTCACAATGCTGAGAATTACCACTGCAGCAAAGAATATCAGAGGTGTTTTTGAGCGGCTGTGGTTCATAGCCACATGTTACTCTCATTCTCATCGACTCCAATTAAAAAAGTAACTCCCATTGCGACATGCGGCTATTGAACGCTTTAACTGTCAGTAGGTAGTTGTTGAAAAGGCATCATCGACGCCGTAGCGTGAAAAAACGTCACTGTCACAGAGCAGGGCCGTTTTGTGGAATTTCTTAATACTACAAACCTAATTACCGGTTCTTTTTTAAAAAACGCCGCAGCTCATTTGTTAGGTTTACTAGATCATCTTGGGCGTTTACGGGTGCTCTTTCAGGATCGAATCTCAGATGTGAGTGCAGCTCGTTAATCCGCTTTAGCTTTTGGTCTAACACAGGATGAGGGTGTGTGAGTCCGAGCATCCAGCGGCAAAGAGGTACACCACATGGACGAGAGCCTAATTTTTTTGCAAGCAGAGGCTCGAGCTTGTTTAGAGATGTGATGGCTATATCCTTAGGGCGATTATAGGAGTGGCGTTGTTTCTTTACTTCATTACGTTGACGCGAGTGCCAGAGTCTCCAGCTGATCCAGGAAAGCAGTATAGTAATGACCATGCCCATGACGATCGCCACATTGGTTTTGTTGGCCTCTCTGGTGCGCCAGATCAGAAAGTCCTCACGCACACGCTGCCACCAATCGATCAGCTTGCGCTGCCAGTCGGGTCTTCCAAGCATGTCCATTTCATGCCAAGCAGATGGTGTTAGGTCTACATCCTCCCACTTGCTAACCACATCACCATCGGCATTTTTCTCCTCCACCCATACGCGGCACCATGCGTGGGCGTGGTGGCCACGCATGATCCATTCTTCGCGGTCAGAGTTCCGTTCGTTGACGGAAAAGCCGACACAGTAGCGCGAGGGTATTTCTGCTTCCCTGAGCAGCAAGGCTGTGGCGGTCGCGAAGTACTCGCAATGCCCTGCGCGTGTTGTTTCTAGAAACATACCCACAGCAGTACTGCGTCTGCCTCGTTCCACGCCTGGCGTTTTGAGATGGGTATTATACTGGAATTCATTGCTAAAGAAGTCGCGCAGGACGTTAATCTTGGCACGTGTGCCAAGGCCTTCCCTGTTGAGCCCTAGCTGATTGGCAATGCGGGTGATTGCCGCCTTTTCCTGCGCCGGGATATGAAGGTCGAATTCATCCACTGGATCATCCTCGGTAGTAGACCCCTTACCTGTCCAGACGGTGTAGTTGATGACATGGTTCTCAGGGTTGCCGATGCGGACCGTGCCCAGTGAATTTCTGCTGACCAAGGGTTCTGCGCCCAGATCGCCATATGCCAGCATCTTTTCCGGCAGGGGAATGGGGTTGTTTTTGACGTGGGAATCAACCTCGCCGATGATACTGAGGTTGCCTTTTTCTGATAATTCGAGTTTCGTATCTTTACCAAATGTTCGCGTGTCCCGATCTTGGAAGGCACTGATGCGTGTGTCATCCGTGAAGTCATCCTCAAGCATGGGGTCGCTGCCTGGCGGTGGGATGTACTCGTGAGTCCAACGTGCCAGTGCGTAGCGGTTGTATACTGCTGTCCGCAGCAAGGCCGGAACATTGCCTTCATGCACTGACATCCGCCAGAACACCCTTGGGCTGAGTTTTAGTTTGCCGAGTTTGCCGATGCTGGTGCGCGATTCATTGGTGTGCGTGCGATGGCCACCGCCTGCGCTCTGTGCCCCAGTGAAATAATGGTAGAGTTTGAACATACTCAACTGCCCGGCAAATCCAAGTGTTAGGCTGATTGCCAAAGCGATAGACCACGCCCATGGGCGAAACCCGTTCTTACGCACATAGAAAAACAAACAGGCGGCAGTCATTAATGAGAGCCCGATAAAGTGGTGGATGTCGTGTTTGCTCGCCATTGCAGTGGCAAGAATGACTACCGAGATGTAGAGGTAGCCGGTATTGACCATCCGTGGCGAGGTGTGCCGTCCCTCAGCGATATCTCTGTCCATTTTTTTACGGGCAAAAAACGAAAAAGTATTCAGTGGGATTTTTGATGCTTTGCCGTAGCGCTGAGCAAGCTCAAGCGGAAGTAGAATCAGTGGTGTCCAGACAAATAATGTGTGCAGCTTGCCCGCCGCTACCCCGTTGATCCAAGCCAAGATAGCGATCAGTGCCCCGATCAAAATCGAGAACTGCCACGCCCTGATGTAGGAACTGCGGTTGAAGTCCCAGCGTAAGTTTGTCCATGATCTCGATTCTAACAGTAATGCGGCAAATAACCCCCACGTAGGGTTTCCGGTCAACCCGCCCCAGGCAAGGGCGATGACACCGGCAAGAAGGCGTGGTGGAGTGGGGTTCATGGAAATCAGGGGCAAGAGTCAGGAATTAGCACTAG
>JABHEX010000192.1 GCA_018676385.1 Akkermansiaceae bacterium | reverse complement strand
GGCGTGCCCAGAGGCGTTCTGCCGAGCTGTAGCCGGGCTCACCGAACGGAGCGGGAGAGCCGGTGACCTCAAGGATATCGTTATCGCTGACGCCGGGGACCCTGGCCCACATTTTCCGTTCCCAGTCTTCGAGAGGGCGCACATCATCGTAAAATCCTTCGATGGCAATCTTGCCGTCGTCATCGTGTAGCGATGCCACAAGCTTTGCCACAGCCGATCCCGGGTTCGCTACCGCACCTCCGTAAACTCCAGAGTGCAGGTCACCTTTGGGGCCTCGGACAGTCACTTCACAGCAGGCGATGCCGCGTAGGCCGTAACCCATGGTTGGCACGCCCTTGGCGACCATGCCGGTGTCTGACACGGCGATAACGTCGCATTTCAGATTGTCTTTATGTTTTTCCAGAAATGGAACTAAATTTGGGCTGCCAACTTCCTCTTCGCCTTCAAAAAGGAGGATGAGGTTGACAGGGAGTTCTCCGTTTTTTTCCAGTGCCTCTTCGATACCAAGGATGTGAGCAAGCATCTGGCCTTTATTATCGGTTGAGCCACGTCCCCAGATGCGACCATCACGGATTTCTGGCTCAAACGGCGGTGTGTCCCAGAGTTCTAATGGATCAACGGGCTGCACGTCATAGTGGCCATAGATCAGGAGTGTTTTTTTCCCTTCTACATGCTCGTTTCGGGCCACTACGATTGGATGTTTAGGAGTTTCGTGAAGTTCGGTATTTAGTCCCATACCGTTGAGTTTCTGGACAATCCAGTCGGCGCAGGCACGCACGTCGCCAGCATGATTGGAATCGGTGGAAATACTTGGAAACCGGAGAAAAGTAAAAAGGTCATCGAGCTGCTTGGTCATGTGCTTAATTTGGCGGCTGATGCCTAGTTCGCAAGTCTCAATAATCCTTGATTCGCAGTTTGTAATAATCTGTTAATCGGTTCAGTATGACGTTGATGGCAGCAAGATATCCTCTGATCTTTAATCCCAGCGCGCGCAGCCAGAAGGCACGCAGGACTCTGCGGTTTCTGATGGCGCACGCGCAGTGGTTTGCGCTTTATGCGAGTCGCAGTGCGGAGGATGCCATGGAACTAGCTGCTGGATTTGCCGAGGCTGGTGAGCCAATCGTTGTTACAGCCGGTGGTGATGGTACGATCAATGCGGTGATTCAAGGGTTGGCTGGATCATCTACTGCGCTCGCGGTTTTGCCGGCCGGAACGATGAATGTTTTTGCTCGAGAGTTGGGTTTGCCGTTGAATAGTTTGAAAAAAGCTCTCAACGTTCTTGAGGAGGGGCATATCCGCGAGGTTGATCTTTTTGAAGCTAATGGGCATGCCTTTGTTCAGATGGCAGGTGTTGGCTTTGATGCTCAGGTTATCGAAGAAACCAGTTGGGAGACAAAAAAGATTTTTGGTCCGATGGCCTACCTTCTGGCGGCGGTTAAGGTGCTTGGTGATAAGCCTCCAAAGATGCGCATCATTTGTGAGGACGGCACGGAGGAGGAGGGCGTCTGTATGCTGGCAGGAAACGGCTCTCTCTACGGGGGGCAGATAAAGCTGTTCCGTAAGGCTGATAATAATGACGACATGCTTGATGCATTAGTATTCACTGCTGCTGGTTATAAGCTTTTGTTGGATTCTGTTAAAGGGATCGCTACGGGTGCTATTGATGCGGGGAATTCATCGGTTAAATACCTTCAAGGAAAAAGTTTTCGTGTGATCAGTGATTGCGAGGTGCCTGTGGAGGTTGATGGCGAACTAATCGGTCGTATCAATGAGGTTGATTTATTGCCTGCTCGGCGCAAGCTCAGGGTGGTTGCTCCGGAAAACTCGAAGGATAATTTTTTTGTATCGGTGCTAAAAACAATTGTTAATCTCCCACGTAAAAAATAGATGGGTAGAAATGTGTTAGAATCTCATACGGATGACAAGCAGGGGCGACCTGAGGCTGAGCGGCGAACATTTTCTATAGTGAGATGGGTGCAGCGATTCATGTGGTGCGCGATACTCATCATCTTGGGTGTTTTTGCATTTATTGGCTATGCTAACTATGCGGCCACGCGTGCAGGCAAAAACATTCTTTTTGATGATGTTAATAATGTGCCCCATCGGCGCGCTGGACTTGTTTTTGGGTGCTCTAAAAAACTAGGTAACCGCGACAACCTGTATTTTAAATATCGTATTCAGGCTGCTGCCGAACTCTGGCACGCAGGCAAAGTCGAATTTCTCATCGTCTCGGGCGATAACCGAGAGAAATACTACAACGAACCGGTCGATATGCGGAATGCTCTAATCGAGCAAGGCGTGCCCAAAGATAAGATCGTCTATGATTTTGCAGGCTTGCGCACACTCGACTCTGTGGTGAGGGCAAAAAAGATCTTTGGGTTGACTAAAATCACCCTGGTGAGCCAAAAATTCCAGAACGAGCGCGCTGCCTACATTGCCAAGGCGAATGGCATGGATGTTGTGGGCTACAACGCGCGTGATGTGGAAGGCTACGCCGCCCGGAAAACCGAAGACCGTGAAGTGCTTGCGCGTGTGAAGATGTGGCTTGATGTCAATATCACCAACGAGCAACCTAAGCACCTTGGAGATAAGGAAACAGTGCCGGCAAAAGCGATAAAGAATAGGTGAGCTAACCACCCGCCGCGATGGTAATGACCTCCACTTGGTCGCCATCTGCTAATACACTCTGCTCATACTCGCGTGGGAACAGAGCTTTTTTGTTTAATTCTACCACTAAAGGCTTTTGTCCTAGTCCAATGGATACCAATAGCTCTTGAACGCTCAATGAGGTGTCTAACGGGTGGTCTTTGCCATTAAGCCTAATCGTCATACTGTGCGTGGTGTTTAGAGTTTAAAAACTTCAGCGATCCAGAATCGCGAGATCCCAGTCCTTCCAAACGGATTCGTATCCATTGGACGCTAACATCGTTTCGATTTCAGTTGCGCTGCGTTTATCATCGATGGTGAATTGTTCTGTGGCTCGGCGACACGAGGGTTCTTCTTCCAGCTCCACACGTCTGCCTTTGGTGGTAAGGTGTAAGTCATCGGTTCCCGCGCCCGTATATCCGCCAGGATCGGTCTGTGATCCAGCCGACATGTGGGTGGTTCCTAGGGGCACTAAGGCATCTCTGAGGGTAGCAGGTTCGCGCGTGCTTACGACGATGCCGACCTGCGGGAAACAAATACGGAATGCACAGACGAGCTGCACGAATTGGCGGTCATTGAGAAAAAGATCCGGGTCCGGGGAATACTCGTAGTTTCCGGCGTAGGGACGCATGCGGGGGAAGGAAATCGTGAACGATGCTTTCCAACAGTGTTTGTAAAGATACTCTAGGTGCGCTGCGAGTGCCATGGCTTCTGTTTTCCAATCAGCGAGGCCAAACAGGGCGCCGATACCGATACGCCTGAAGCCGCCGGCGTAGGCGCGCTCGGGGCATTCGAGCCGCCAGTCGAAGTTCTTTTTTGGTCCTGCGGTGTGTAGCTGTTCGTAAGTCTCGCGGTGATAGGTTTCCTGATAAACAACCAGTCCCTCGGCGCCGTGCTCGACCAGTTCGCCGTATTGGTCATCTTCCATCGGTCCCACCTCGATGCCGATGGTTGGGATGAACCCCTTGATCGCATCGATGCATTCCTGGAGGTAGCCGTCGGAAACGAACTTCGGGTGTTCGCCCGCAACGAGCAGAATGTTCCGGAAGCCCATCTCGTGGAGTCGGCGTGCTTCGGTGACCACTTGCTCGACGGTCAGTGTGGTTCGCAGAATCGCATTGTCGCGTGAGAATCCGCAGTAGCTGCAGTTGTTGATGCACTCGTTTGAAACATACAGAGGCGCAAACAGCCGCATCGTCTTACCGTAGTGACGACGGGTGATCGCCCGGCTTTTGCCCGCCATGCTTTCCAGTGTCTCTGCGGAAGCTGGACGCAGCATCGCCTCGAACCGACGCATCAACGGCGTCGGGTTTTTTATCAGGGCAGGAAATTGATCGTCAAAACTCACTGCGGTAGTGGTCGTGTCTGGGCGCGGTTTTGTCAAAGAGAAAGCGTGTTCTCAGCGAGCACGTGCTGATCTAGTGAAGACCTCGAAAGAAGAGGGGACAAAGATCACAGTAGAAACGACAGATTACGGATCAACAGGAAGGTCTGCAAATAATAAAGGAAAGTAGTATTCGACAACCTTGTTTGGAAAAGCGATTTTAATGGGGCCCCTTTCACTACTTGTCGAAATTATTCCATCACTTAACCCTGCTCGAATCACCTCTCGAACCGCTGTGCTTTTAAGATCTAAAATATGAGTTAACTGACCTCTTGCTATTTCACCCTCTAAACAAAGAGCCTTCAAAAGGCGGGAAAAATTCTCAACCTGCCTAGGTTTTAAATCTATTCTTACTATACGAAGGTATTGCTCGATGCGCTGTAGAAGATTTTGAGGCGCTATCATACCTACCATGAATTCAATTTGATCCAACATTTGCTTTAACAAAAACTCACAGAAGCGAGATAAAGCTTGGTCACTCAAATTACCTCTGCCATCGTAATCGCTTGTTCGCTGTCGATCCGCTGACTGCAATAGAGAATAATACTCAACCTTAGATCGAGCCAAGCCACGTGAAAGGGTCCATAATCCATCTCCATCTACCTCTTCCTGAACCAAGCAAGCCTGCGAGTGCAGCCTAGCTACCCTTCCGTTCCCGTCGCCAAATGGGTGAATCCACGCGAGACGATGGTGAGCTGCGGCTATGGCTATCAGACGATTTGTTTTCAAAATACGTCCACTAGAATAGAACTTACAATACCTATTTAAAAAATCTTGGAGCGTGGAATGATCTGGTGGCGTGTGCCTTCCTACATCGACGTTATAATCCCTCAGCTCACCTGGAATTATCTCATAACGTTGTTCTGTTTTTGACATTGTATACCATTCTTCTTCAGGAAGGTTTGAATAAAATTTCTCGTGTAGCCCTGTGATAAAATTCACATGATAGAGATCGGTATCTGGACACTCCCGCAACATATCACGCATTTCCTGTTCCGCGGCAATATGTGCCGTATGCATTCGTCGATTCCGTTTATCATCTGCAGTGACTTCAATATTTTGCTGTAAGGCAGTCTCTATCTCCCTCGGCAACGTTTTATGACCTTCAATCAAATTAGAATAATAGCTATTCATTTCCTGAACGAGATTGGCGACTTCTCCACGCACTACTTGAGAGGGTAATGAAGCTTTTAACTCACCCGATTTTCTGAAAATTTCGGCACTTAGCTCAGCAAGCACGGGACTATTAGACTCAGGAAGAAGAGGTTCCATAGAAGACACGTTTCTGTAAATGTGTTCGGGTTGAGACATAATAACGTTGATGTTTTCGCTTCTATTATTAGCATATAACTCATTGCAGATAAAGGAATTAATTTTATAAATCCTGATCTATAACGAAAAAAACGCGGATAAAAACGCGGATAATTATTTGCCACTATTCACATAAGGTGACAGGTCAATAATGGGGTTATCAGTATCAAAATGCGAGTGAAGGCCGTTCACGATGAGGGAAATGGCTGATTTGATGCGCTGAATCTGAGCCTGAATCTGTGACGTTTTGCGAGACTGGATGGTTACTTCATGAGCTTTCCTATCTCATCGGGTTCTCCAAGAGGTCAGGGAATTGATCGGCAAAACGCGGCAGTGGTCGTGTCTGGGCGGGGTTTTGTCAAAGAGAAAGCGCACGCTGAGCCATCACTCGGGAAATTAATTCCTAGCAATCACTCACCCTCGCTTTTAGCGTAACTTCAGCCATGATGAACGTTACGCAATTCAACCTCAGTCACCTCTCCTTGATCGTGTGTTTCTTTGTCATCAATCCAGTGGATGCGGCTCCGGATGCAAAACAACCTGAGTCATCAGAACCATCAAAATGGGGATTAGCTGTGAGTGAATATGCCCTCGGCGGCAGTGACCAAATCAGTTTGAAAACTCCAACCCACATTGCCTTCGGGCCGAATGGGGAAGAGATTATCACCGACCTTAAAAACAACCGCTTCTTGTATCGTGACGGCCCCGGTGTTGAATTCAAGGTTTCGCCCGTTCCAGTCCGTGGTCATCACTCGGTGGTCTATAATCCCGCAGACAAGCTCTACTATGCCAATGATACGGAAAATCACCGGTTGATCTCCTTCGCGGATCTCTCGAAGGCGACCATTGCTGCCCAGACCAATAAGATCCGGGGTGTGCCATTGAAGCGCCCGCATGACACCGTGATTGATCCCGCCACAGGCTGGATCTATGCGCTTAACCCCAACTCGGGGCATGTCTTTCGTTTTACAGCCATCGGCAAAAACGAGAGCGTCCTCAGTCTTGGAAAACACCTGCGTGGATATTCGCGTAGTCTGACGTTTGTCAACGGCCGCTTGTATGTCATCGGTTCTGCAGCGGGTCGTATCGTCGAGGTTCTTGATTGGGACAAGGCGCAGGTGAAGGTTTACAAGAGCTTTAAGAAAAAGCGCACTGCGCCTGCCGGATCATGGAGCAGCACAGGTCTGGTTCTTAATGACGCCGAGTTTTTCAATGGGTTCTGGTATGCGAGTAGTTATTTTAGCCCAAAGTATTCGGGTGGAACGAATCCTGATGAATATAAATTGATCCGATTCAAGACGCTTGCCGACCTCGTCACCGGTAATTGGGAAGATATCAGCAGTCTGGTTCCCAACGGGTTGACCCCTTATTATTTCACCGTTCAGGGGTGCAACCTCTATCTTGCAGTCTTCGACGATATGAAGCTCGGAGGAGGAAACGATGTCATCCTCCGGTTCACTCCGCTTAAAAAGTAACGGTTTTTCTATTTCTGAAGCGAGGAAAGATACAATGGCTTACTTCGCCAGCTGCGCAATTTCCTCGGGTTCTCCATCAGGGCATATACGCAAAAAACGCGGGCAACTCAGAGAGTTAACCCGCGTTTTAAGATTGAGCGTGATTTAACGACGACGGCGCAGAATCAACGCAAGGCCACCAAGGCCGAGCAGAGCAGTGCTGCTTGGTTCTGGGATAGGATTGAAGTTAGCGCGAGCTGCGATGTCTGATTGCGATAATACCGAGCCGTAGATGGCCAATTCGTCAAGTAGCCCGTCGTAGACACTGCCTCCTGAGGAGCGCTTCGCACCGAGCGTGAAGTGGGGAGCAGCGCCGAATCCATCGGCACCGTTAAATGTCCATATGTTGTTGGCGTTGCTGCCTGAGGCTACTTCTGTGCCATCAATGTAGACCTTGAGTAAGCCAGTGGTATTACTCGCGGTGACGGCCACGTGGTGCCAAGTATCGGCGGT
>JABHEX010000191.1 GCA_018676385.1 Akkermansiaceae bacterium | reverse complement strand
GCATTCTTTTACCGTCATCGGATGGGATTTTCCATGCCGTTGTGCGTCCGATCTTGTAGTCACAGAGTTTGCTGCCATCGCTGTCAGACATTGTGATGCGTATGCTTCCCTCTTCTAATGTAAAATCATCAAGTTCTACATTGTCTCGATCAATCACGTCTTTGACAACCAAGCTGCTTGTGAATTGGAAAATTGCCTTCACATAGATAGGGTCAGCACGATCATTCCATGGTTCCGTTGTTGACCAAAAATGCCCAGTTTGTGCAATACGAACATCAACTCCATTCGTATTGGCCATGTTAATTTGCCGTGTCTTATCGAGTAAGTGGGTATCAAATAACTTTTCACCTATTTTGATAGCCGGAGCTCCAAAGATTTTGTCACGATATTTTTCTCCTGTATGAACCACAGCAAGACCGCCCAATATAAGGGCTGACATAAGCAAAGTGATTGTAAATGAAATGTGCATAGGGGAGCAAATCGATGTGTTGTAAATTCTAAGAACGTCTAATGTTCCATACAATCATCGCTGTTAGGAGACTTGCCAAGGGAAGAAAGACTAATACTACCTGGCTGATGAATGCATCATGTGCATCGAGTAGTGTAATTTTGTAGCGGTGTAGTTTCTTGGGGCCGATACCAATAAGGTCTTCACGCCCTATGAGCCAGTTCACACTGGATTTGACGAAATCTGCCTGCTCAGGGCGAGTTTTTCTAGTGGCGAGAAAATCAGTATTTGAAATAACAACCATCTTCGTGACGAGGTCAGCAGTTTCGTCGGAATTGGCTTTTCCTTTCACAACTGCTCCCGCGAGATGTAAAGGGGAAGCTGTATCTTCTTCTTGATTGTATTTGATCTCATCTCTTTGGAACCGTGTTTCGCCCCAATAGCCGTCGATGGCCTGGATGAGCGAAAAAGGACGAATGCGGCGATTGATTAATGAGTTGTCGTTTTCATTAATTTCGAGGCTCGAGGAAGAACCCTCAAATATAGTGGTTTTTCCACCCAAAGATTCGGTGACTCCTGAACCCCTAGTGAACAAGGTTTGAACATTGGAGATAGCCTGTCCATCTTTAACAGTCATGATACGATTTTTGAGAGGGGTTATACCGTTGGTTCGAAGGAAAACTTTGAGATTAGGAATGTCGACCTGAGGATCAAGGGTGATAAGAAGTGAGGATTTGTTCCTATTCCAGTATTCACTGAGAACTTCGATTTCTTTCTTTGTCAAATCATATTGTGGCCCGATGAGGGCAAATCCCTCGCCGTCTTTTGGGATACTCTCAATTTGTGCGATTCGTAGTGGTTCAAGTAATATATTCTGCTGCCAGAGTAGTTGCGCGAGATTCTTCCAAGGTGGACTCTCGCCTTTGTTTGCCTCCAGAATGGCCTTATCTGCTGCGAAGTAGATGCGACGTGGAATACCCTCAATGGCCCCGATAATCGAAGAGGTAATAATATCTTCGTCTTGCCATGCCAATATTTGGCCACGCTTATCTTGTAGGTAAAGATTGGAAACATACTGCATACGCACGTGCGCAGAGAGCTTTTTGGATGTATTTTTGTCGGGTTGGGCATTTACTGCAATTTGCGTTGATTTGCTTTTTGCAGAGGTGAGATCATTGCCCTCATTATTAGTTTTAGATTTGTTGGGCTCTGACGGACGACCATCCACAATAATCATATCCTCGGAGTAGGGTCTTTTGTAGGTGTTCTCGATCTCGAGAGTTCTATCGGTCTGGCGGATAGGATCAATGATCTCCAGCTTGATTTTACTACCTCCTTTGCGTTGATATTCCTCCAAAAGATTAAATATACGGGTGTAGTGTGGAGATGCCCGCCGCATCACAGCAATGATTTTGAGTGGTGCTTCACGTTTCTGGATAACGTCACTTTCGAGATATTGCTCGGTTGTATCTGACAATGTGAAATCATGGCGCTCAGTCAAGTCGTATCGTTGGTGGCGTGCGCAGCTCAAGTAGTTGGCTGCGACAACCACAATGACAAAGCATACCAGCTGAATGCACAGGTTGATGCTTCTGCCGACGCGCTCAACGGGACGTGCAATTGGAGAAGGTGTTGATTGAGATTCAGACATGTCTGATGAAGGGTAGGGGAGCGGGTTATTAGGATTTCCAGCGCCGGAAATCGAGCGCGACGTGGGTGAGGAATAGAAATATAGCAGCCATGCTGCTAAAATATATAATCGGGCGAGAGTCCAGCAGACCTCTTGCTGAATTAGCAAGATGTTCTTGGATTGAGACATAATGGAAAATCGAGACAGCTTGGAACCCTTCGCCGGTATAGTAAGGTACGAGACCCAAAAAAAACTGCATGACAAGAGCTGCTATCGTGATGATGCCAGCTACGATTTGGCTTGATGTTAGAGCTGATGCTAGGCAACCGATGGCGAGGAAGAATGCGCCAATAAGCATTAGTATGGTGTATGTGCCTAATAGGTGTCCGAACTCGTGGGGGGCATAGTCACCGCTCACCCATTCGAATATTTTTAGGTGCAAAAGCATGGGGAGCCACAACATAGCATAGAAGCAGAGTGCGGCAGTGTATTTTGAGAAAACAACCTGCGTGGTAGTGACGGGCGCAGTCATGAGCGTCTCAAGAGTCCCTGCTTTGTCTTCCTCGGCAAATAACCGCATGGTCAGTAGTGGGAAAATAAATAGAAAATAGAACCAGAAATTTGGAGAGTGTAGGGAGACAAAGATGAAGTTTTCCGTCAATGGCCTGTCCTTCATTATCTCCATGGCGTGTGTCATTGAGAAACCTTGCATCAGAAGAACGAGTGCAAGTACCACCCAACCGAAGGGCGTGAGAAAAAACTGCTTAAATTCTTTTTTAAAAAGTATGAGAAATACGCGCATAGGAAAGTGATTAATCGCTGATCCAGCCTAGGAAAGTTTTTCTGAGGATAAAAGGGAATAGTCGTTATTTCGCGAGGTTTTCGGGGCCAAATGCATCCGGTAACAGAGTATCCACGCTAGTAATGCGTATGAGTTGTCCATTTTCATCCCCAAGCATGATCGTCATGGTGGGATTAAACTCATTCAGCACTTGCCTGCAAGCCCCACAGGGAGAAGCACCACCCGGCACAGCGATAGCCATTGCGGTGAATTCAGTGACGCCATCAGATACGGCTTTAAAAACGGCGGTGCGCTCTGCGCAGTTAGTGAGTCCATAAGAGGCGTTCTCAATATTACAGCCGGTGAAAATTTCTCCGTCTTTGGATAGTAGTGCTGCGCCTACTCGAAATTTTGAGTAGGGAGCATAAGCTAAGTTTCGTGCTTTTGAAGCATACCTGAGTAATTCTTCAGCTTTCATGGGGTTGTTGTATTCGTTGGATCAATCAGGCGGGCTGCATCAAGCGCTATTTGCATCATTTCAGAGAAGCTTGATTGGCGTTCCTCTGCAGTCGTCGCCTCACCCGTCCGGATGTGATCTGATACGGTGCAGATGGCTGCAGCACGTGCGCCGTATTCAGTAGCGATTCCGTACAGCCCAGCGGCTTCCATTTCGATACCGAGGATATTCATTTTTTCCATTGTATCGAACATTGATGGATTGGGAGTGTAGAAGAGATCAGCGGAAAACATATTACCGTTTGTGACTGAAATATTCAACGATTCGGCGGCGGCGTTGAGTGCTTTAAGCAGTGGGTAGCTCGCGATGGCAGAATAATCGTGACCTTGAAATCTTTGACGGTTCACTGCGGAATCTGTGCATGCACCCATTCCGATTAAGACGTCGCGCACTTTGACACCAGGGCTAACAGCACCGCAGCTACCTACACGAATGAGGTTTTCGACACCATACTCG
>JABHEX010000015.1 GCA_018676385.1 Akkermansiaceae bacterium | reverse complement strand
CGAGTTCCGCTACCGCAACCCGATCGTTGGCAGCCGCGACATGGTGCTCGCCATCTCACAATCAGGAGAAACAGCCGATACCCTCGCCGCTGTGCGTGAAGCCGTCGATAAAGGATCACTTGTGGCCGCCCTAGTCAATGTGGTTGGCTCGACTATCGCCCGCGAAACGGGACGTGGCATATATCTACACGCGGGGCCTGAGATCAGCGTGGCATCAACCAAGGCATTCACCAGCCAAGTGTCTGTGCTACTGATGATTGCGCTTAAGCTAGCACGCGCCAACCGTCTATCACGTGAGCAAGGTATCCAAATTGCGACCGAAATCGAACGCCTTCCCGAGCTTGTGCAAGCTGTGCTCAATACCAACGACCAGATCGCCGAAATTGCCAAACATTACGCTGACTACGATAACGCATTCTACATAGGCCGAGGCTATATGTTTCCCGTCGCACTCGAAGGTGCCCTTAAGCTGAAAGAAATTTCCTATATCCATGCAGAGGGATATCACTCAGCCGAGCTCAAACACGGACCAATCGCTCTGCTCGATAAAAAAATGCCTGTGGTCGCACTACTTAACCAAGGCCCAGGGCAGGACAAGTCATTGAGTAATGTCGCAGAATGCAAGGCGCGAAACGCACCGGTCTTGGGCATTATTACCAAAGGCGACGATGAAGCACGTAAAGCGTGCGATCACGTCATCGAAATCCCAGCTTGCCCACAGTTCACCTCAGTAGTCCCCGCAGCCGCCGCCCTACAGCTGTTCGCCTATCACGTCGCTAGAATCCGTGACTGCGCCATCGACCAACCAAGAAACCTAGCAAAAAGCGTTACGGTTGAGTAAGGAGGGTGGACACTCTCCAACCCCTAACCTTCAGGAAAAATAAGGAACGGCTTTAGCTTCTCTAACGTCTTCTTCCCAATGCCAGACACCTTAAGTAAGTCCTCTGGTTTGCCATACGGCCTGTTGCCAATGATTCCATCTGCAGTTGCCTTCCCTACACCTGGCAGCTGCATCAACTCATCGCGGGAGGCCTTATTGATGCGCATCTTTTCCGTCGGCATATTAGGTTTTTTGATGATGCCCATTTTGTTTTCCCGATCATCATCGCGCTGCGCTTGGCGCTCCTCGGGCAGGCTTTTCCAATCGGTATGCTGCCAAACGCCTTTGCCATTCTTAGCTGCCTGAAGCTCCAGGTCCGCAAGCTGAGCCCTATAGTCCTTGCTGTGCCGCTTATCATAAGTCTCGCGGTAAACACCAAAAGCCCTCGCAAGCCCTTTGGAAACTAACAACGCGGCAAGGTCTTTACCATCGGCAGTGACGACAAAAGCATAGTAGCGCTTGAAATCTGGGTGGCCGCGCGCATCGGAAAAGGCAGTGTGTATAGTAAATGGCTTGTCGAGAAGTTTGCGCGTTTCCTCCGTGGCTTTCGTGCCGTAACCGATCGCCAACTGTATAGATTCCCTCGCATTACCCACCTTGCTGATACCAAAATACCTCCTCTGCGCACGCACACGCCTCCCATCTGATTCATCATGAATTTTCGACTCAATACAATCCGCTCCATAGAGACGCACCGTAATCTCGCGCGCCTTATGGACAAGCCCATCCTTGCTCGTAGGCTTTCCCGGAATTTGAATCCGAAAACTATCACCGTCAGCCCAGTCGGTTTTGATCAACGTGCAGTTCTCGATTTTTTTCAGCTCCGCCGCCTGCGACACAAATGCCATCAACACGAAAACCATCGTTACACACAAACGAAAAGTCGTCATCGAATTACTCAACGTCTTCTTGCTCATAAGGATATTATTAACCTGACCCAAGCCAACTTGCAAGGGTAGCTAAGAGTTATCCCCATACATAAAATACCGAGTTCTCCTCGAACCGATTTTACCATACGCGACTACAGCCCCTTTGCCATGTCGAGTCGTGGGTGGCCGCCCTTCAAATCCTCACGCGTAAGTCCCTTACCACGGTTCATCTTGTCCATTGCCTTAAACGTCTCAACCATACCATGGATGGCCGCAAGGACATCGGCTGTGTGTCCAGTCTCGGAAATGGTGTGCATGTTACGGATTGGAAAACCAATCGAGGTAGAGGCACTATCGATCCCAGCCAGCGAGGCGGCCATAGCGTCGGTGCCTGTATCTCGGCCTGCAAAATCAATTTGATACGGAATGTCGTTTTTGAGGCAGGCTTTCTCAATCAGAGTGTTGAGATACTCACTGGTAATGGATCCATTGGTGAGCGTAAACCCCTTACCCATTGCGAGGGAGTTCATGCGTTTGGCACCAATACCAGGCGCGGCATCGTAGTCGTGGTTCACATCGGATCCTATCAAAATATCTGGCTTGAGTTCACCCGCAATGGCAGTTGCGCCAAAGCGGCCGATCTCCTCATGGGTAGCAATCGTATAAAACACACGGATATTTTTTAGCTGACTACTGGCAAGAATCTTCGCGATCTCGGCAACCACGAAGCAGCCCAGTCCATTATCGAGATAGGCTCCATAAAAGGTGTCGTCAGAAAATCCGTTTTTGATCGGGCGGTTTAGAATGATTGGGTCGCCAGGGCGGATGCCGAGAGCTTCGATTCTTTGCTTACATTTCTCGCCATGCATTTGCAGTTCAAGATACATCATTTCTGGCTTTAGCCCCTTATCGCCACTACGCTGAGCAGGCTCGGAAAAATGGATCGCACCAAGCGCCTCGATCGTCCCCCCTTCGATGCATCGGTAGTTACCAGGTTTTTTTGGGTCCTGAGAGAAAAGCTTCACCTCGTGGCCGATCAGCGTGCATGGCAGGAAGGAATCGGTATTCACCCAGATCTTGCCATCGTTGTCGATCTTGCGCACCTGCATACGTATCTTATCGGCATGACCAATAATCATAGCGGATGTCATGTCATCGCACCCCGGATGCGTATCAACAACAATACCAGCGTTGCCCTTAAACTGATGAATCGCCCAAGATTTCGGCATGAATTTCTCGAAGTAGGGTTTCAGCACTCCATAGGACATCGCGGCCTCAATCCCTATTGGACTCGGAGCGGCGAGCACTTCACGCATAAAGTCAAACTGAGCCTTGGGCATAGATTTTTCCCAGGATTTTTTGGCAGATTTTTTGGCAGATTTCTTTGCAGGCATGAGATCCAAATACACGAGGACTCAGGATTGTCGAGCGAGTAAGTCTTGAGGCGCCTGTGAGTAGCTACTGCTGTATGAGAATATCCATTGACCGACGATGGTTTACGACGACACTTAATTCCTAAGATTTACGATGCAACAACGAATTGTCAGTCCAGAACTACTTGATAATCTCGATAGCGACGACCCAGCCGCCATCAGGAGTCGTCGTGACCTACGTGTCATCAACCGTATCATGCAGGGCGAAAAATGGATTTTATCACAGCTCACACCCATGCGAGACATCACGCGGGTGATCGAACTGGGAGCAGGTGAGGGATTACTTACCCGCAAAATGCATACTGCACGACCAGACATTACGATCACCGCGGTGGATCTAGCACCACGTCCACCCGAGCTTCCCGCAAACATCGAGTGGCTACAAGGTGATGTGTTAGAAATAGATCATGTCTATGACGGTTCAACTGCAATCGTTGCAAATCTTTTTATCCACCATTTCGAGAATGTGGTGCTGGAGAAATGGTCAGTAAAATGGAGTGATGCTGGTGCGATTTTACTCGCCGAGCCCCATCGATCAGTTACCTCAATCCGTTTAGGTTGGCTAATGTATCCATTTGTCAATCACGTTACCCGTCACGATATGCGGGTAAGTATTGAAGCAGGATTTCGCCTAGGTGAAATTCATAAACTCTTAGGCAATCACTGGCAGTGGCAAGATGATTGTAATTGTGTTGGAAGTCTACGTTGCAAGGGAGTAAAAAGATGAAGCCTATCCGAATCAATGGTGGCGGACTTGCCGGATTAAGCCTCGGAGTCTGCCTACGCCACAAAAACATACCTGTCGAGATACACGAAAAAGGAAACTACCCACGTCACAAGGTCTGTGGTGAATTTATCTGCGGCATCACAGAAAAGACACTCGCCCAACTGCAGATCGATACGCTTTTTGCTGATGCCTTAAAACACCACGATATCAGCTGGTGGATGGGTAATAAACAATTACTAACCGAAAGTCTTCCTGAACCCGCTCTGGGGATCTCGCGCCATACGCTTGATGAGCGATTAGCAGACGTTTTTCAACGCAACGGAGGCCAACTCATACTTGGAAAGCGTATTTCGTCAGATAATAACCCAAGTGATGGATGTGTATGGGCAACAGGTAAACCTGCAAACCCAAAAACAAATAAACCAGAATGGATTGGGATCAAAATTCATGCTGTGAACACGCATCTCAACGGATTACACATGCACAGTAGCACCCGAGGCATTAGCGGCAGCAAAGGAGGCTACATGGGGCTAGCAGAAGTGGAAAATAACCGCGTCAACTGCTGCGGCCTATTCCATGTGAGATCCAATATTCGCCCAACCGAAGCGCGAGCTCGCTGGGATAATCCAGCAGCTGTGATCATGGCATACGCAGAAGCATGCGGTATGACTAAGCTGTTAGAATTAATGGAGTCATGGGATTATGATCCCAATTCATTCACAGCTACGGCAGGATTCGCTCTCGGATTACAAGAAAAGCAGCCTGGCTTCTCTCTAGGTGATGCTGCGTGGTTGATACCCCCATTTACGGGCAATGGCATGAGTATGGCTATGGAGTCCAGTGCCATTGCTGCCGGATGGCTTGAAAAATATTCCGCTGGCGATATCAACTGGCATGAAGCTGAACATGGCTACCGATACGATTGTAACAATCACTTCTCACGCCGTATGAAGCTCTCAAAACTCATGCATCCATTGCTTTTCAACTTTCCTGGTCAGCAAATCCTCAAAGCATCATCCAAAACAAAGACTCTGCCTTTTCAGTCGATCTTCAGCCAACTTCGTAAGCCATGAACCTACTCTCAGTCCGCTCCGCATTTCCCGATGCCTATTACACGCAATCAGAGTGCCTCGCTTCCATGAGAGAGGCTAATTTCTGGGATGAACTCAAGCCATCATCACGAAATCTGTTAGCTAAAGTATTGACTGGTGACTCCGGGATCGATGGCCGCCATTTCTGCCTCGATCAACTACCGCAAGCTTGGGAGCTCGATGCAGAAGGGCTCAACAATTACTACGAAAAATCCGCACCGGCACTTGCCGCAAATGCGGTACGCAAAGCACTGGATGACGCATCATTATCGCCGAGTGATGTTGATGTGCTTTTTGTAAGCTCGTGCACGGGATACCTATGCCCTGGGTTGAGCAGCCACATAGCTGAGCAGTTAGGTCTTCGGCCTGATATTTTTATGCAGGACATGACGGGCTTCGGTTGTGGGGCTGCCGTGCCACTGATTCGTGCAGCACAAGGTGTCATCAAAAACAATCCAGATCTTGTGGCGGTCACCGTGTCCGTGGAAGTTTGCTCAGCGGCATTCTACGTGGAGAACGATGTTGGCGTATTGGTGAGTACCTGCCTGTTTGGTGATGGTGCCGCCGCTGCCGTCTGGAGTGGTCGCGGCGGTGACTGGCAGGTGGATCATTTCCAATCACTACACATCCCAGAAGAACGCGAGAAAATCCGATTCACCAACGCGGAGGGCAAGCTACGCAATCAGCTCCACCGCACAGTCCCCGAACTGGCTGGAAAAACAGTGAGTGCGCTCTATCAAAAACGCACAACCGACCCCGACGAGTGGATTACCCACGGCGGTGGGCGCGATGTGATTGAGCAGTTAGAAGAAGTTCTTCCTGTGAAACAACTTACCTACGCGCGCGAGGTCATGCGCAAATATGGCAACCTGAGCAGCCCATCAGTGCTGGTCGCGTTAGAGCAATTCCTTGATGAGAATCATGACGATGCTGAGCACCTGTGGGTGTGTGCGTTCGGTGCAGGATTTTCCGCACACAGCTGCGAGCTCAAACGTATTTCTTAACTCAACGAGCTGGCGACAACTTTGATCGCTGCCGGATAGAGCCCGTGCTCCTGCTCCTGAATGCGCGCGTGTAACGTCGCCGCTGTATCGCCGGAAATCACAGGAACGCGTGCCTGAAGAATAATCGGTCCAGTATCCATGCCAGCATCAACGTAATGCACGGTGCAGCCTGATTCTTGGGCACCATCATCGACCGCTTGCTCCCACGCCATCAACCCTGGGTAGGCAGGAAGAAGAGACGGGTGGATGTTGATGATGCTATCTGGAAAGACGTCGAGCATTGGCTGCTTGACTAATCGCATGAACCCAGCAAGACAGACTACATCAACCCCAGCGGACTTGAGTTTTTCGGCAATCGCTTGCTGTGACTCGTCCGGTAATCGTGTTTTGAAGCCGTGGCAATCGATAACTTCAGCGGGTATCCCTGCATTTTTCGCCCTCTCCAGAATATAGGCGTCCGGGTTATCGGAGAGCACCAGCACGATCTCGGCATTCAGACTGCCCGCATCAATCGCATCCAGAATCGCCTGCATATTCGATCCTGATCCTGAGCCGAGCACTCCGAGCTTAATCTTCCTATCTCCAGTAGCCATACCTATTTCTTATCCAGACTAATTAAGCTAAACAATTGTAATCTTGCTTCTTTCTTCTTTTCTCTTACATCTCTGAGCCATGCAAGATCCACGTATCCCCCAGCTCGCTCGCCAGCTTGTCCACTACTCCACAGCCGTTAAAAAAGGCGAGAAAGTCATGATCCACCTCGTCGATGTTCCCGATGAAATTGGTGTGGCGCTAATCAAGGAAGTGAGGGCACGCAAAGGCATTCCCTTCATCAAAATTGAACACGGATTAGTATCCCGCGCAATGTCCATGAACGCCACCGATGAGCAGTACAAAATCATCGCTAAACACCAGATGGCTGAAATGAAAGATATGGACGCATATATAGCTCTGCGCGGCTCGAGTAATATCTGTGAAAACAGCGACGTGCCGACCGCGAGGATGAAAACCATCATGTCGCACATGCGCAAGGTGCTAAACCAGCGCGTCGATCATACCAAGTGGTGCGTGCTACGCTGGCCACATCCATCGATGGCCCAACAAGCAGGGATGAGCACAGAAGCATTTGAAAACTTCTACTTTGACGTCTGCCTGTTCGACTACAAAAGCCAGATCCCCGCGATGAACGCCCTGAAGCGCATGGTTGAAAAAACCGATCAGGTCCACATCGTTGGCAACGGCACTGACTTACGCTTTTCCCTTAAAGGTATCCCCGCGCTGATCAGCGCAGGAAACTACAACGTGCCCGACGGCGAGGTCTTCACCTCACCCGTTAAAGATAGCGCAGAGGGTGTCATCCAATACAATGTGCCTTCACTCTATCAGGGAATCCCCTTCGACAACGTACGTTTCGAGTTTAAAAAAGGGAAAATCGTTAAGGCCGAGGCAGGAGCACAAACCAAGGCACTCAATAAGATCCTCGATTCCGATCCCGGAGCACGATACATAGGCGAGTTCGCACTCGGACTTCACCCACTGATAAAGGAACCCATGCGAGATATTCTGTTCGATGAGAAAATCGCCGGGTCATTTCACTTCACCCCTGGCCAGGCATACGAGGACGCGGACAATGGTAACCGCTCACAAGTCCACTGGGACCTCGTCAACATCCAACGCAAAGACTACGGAGGTGGCGAAATCTACTTCGACGGCAAGCTGATTCGCAAGAACGGGCAGTTTCTCGCTAAATCACTGCAGAAATTAAATTTCTAACATATAGAAATCGTATCCAATATTTCTCTATAAAAGGCCTGTCCCTTTATTGTTTACTTAGTTACGCGTCCAACCTTAGTTCCTACTTGGCCTCGTCTACCTCCACCGACGCGTCAGCGCCAATCCAAACGCCGCACCGAAGAGCAGTGCCGAGCTAGGCTCAGGCACAGCCATGAGCGAAACGTTGTCGATACCCACCGGACCGAAGAATTCATCCCCGATAGCTGCGGTTCCAACATTGGAGGACATTATACGTATCGCCCTGATATCAGCGAAGGTCTGCTCGTAGGTGTCCGTGCCTAACTGCCCCATTTCGTTGCCAACCTTGTGCAAATCGGCTTCTAGCAGCGACAAGGAAACTCGAATCCACGGGGTGTTGGTCGTACGGGTGATCGCCGCATTGCTGACCCACCACGTGCCGTCCACGACCATCGGCGAAGAGCGGTTACCGATCGCAACACGCAGTTGGAGATCGTCGACGATACTCAAGTTGGCAACATCGAGCTCGATGTGCGTGACGCCGGAGCCCAAGTAATCACCCACCCAGGACGACGATCGATTGAAGGTCAACAGGCGACCCTTCTCACCGCTACCATCCGCAGCAATGTTGAGATACGGATTACCAGGAGTAGGGGATCCCACCGTGCTTGTCGTCCATGGCATCCACCCGTCACTGCCACTGTCAAAGGTGGAAGTGGCCAGCGTGATCGCCGCGACGGAAGGCGAACAGATCAACAGGATGAAGCCGAGAAGAACGGCAGCAGGGAGTTGCGAATGAGACTTAGTTTGGTGATTCATCTTAAAAGATTCCGAGGGGGTTTGGTGTGGAAACTGGATTAAAGAAGTTCGTTGCATTCGGGAAGACGGTTTCTAACTCCGTATTCGGCACTCCATACCACGATGCAATCTCGGAGCCATAGGCATCCACCGATGTCGTCGGCAACAATCGCCCCCGTCCGATATCAAGCGGCCCGCCCGTCGCAAGCACTGGATACTCGCCGTAAATCTTGCCTCCGTTGACATCACCTCCAATAACGAAGTGGTTTCCGCCCCAGGCGTGGTCGGATCCTGATCCATTGGATGTTAGGGTGCGGCCGAAATCGGAAATCGTGTAGAGCACAACGTCGTTCTGCAGACCAAGATGCCCCATCTCCGCCCAGAACGACGTAATCGCGTCGTTCACCTCGGTAAATAGGTCAACCTGTGGCTGGAGCAGTTCACTGTGATGGTCCCAGCCCCCCCTTTCGACAAAGAAGATCTGCCGATCCATCCCCAAGGTCGTGCGAGCCTGCATGACCTTCGAAATGACCTCCAACCGGCCTCCAATCTGACTAGAGGGAAATGCCTCCGTGGTCGCGAGTGGCGTCACCGCATTGTTAAACTCGATCCCCGTGTCGATCGAAGCACGGTTACTCGTAGAAAGAGTCCCTTGGTAGAGGTTCTTATAAGTCTCAGAGAGAATGCTGTCGACCGCATTGGTCCTGGCAATCGTCTGAGCATTTCCACTGGCCTGATCGTAGCCATTTAAGAGGGTCACCCCGTTGGGGCCGGTGATGTAGGGCACCGAGCTGTTACCGGTCTGTAGTATGTTATTACCCGACAAGGAAAGGTTCATGCCGATGCTCCCCATCGAATTTGCCTGACTCATGCACTCCGCCATACGGCCCGCCCAACCCTTCGGTCCCGCCCCACGGGTCTGAGGAACCAGGGTTTGCCAATGAGTCTGCTCGTCCGCGTGCGAAAATAACCCGGTGGGTAACTGAACCGCCTTTGCGTTGTAGTCGCCGAGCGAAGTCGGCTCAACCAAAGTGCCGACGTTGGCAACGAATGCCGCATCCCCCGCATTATAGAGGCTCTGCAAGATAGGCAAATTTGGGTGGATTCCAAAATCGGTGTAATCCTGCCCGGTGCTCGTGATCGGCAGAAGACTTCCACTGGGTAAGGCGAGCGACGTCCGCACCGTGGAATACTCCGCGTGCGCTGCGGTATCACGCGGGACGAGCATGTTGTAGGAGTCGTTGCCGCCATTGAGAAACAGGCAAACAAGCGCCTTGTAGCCGGCGAAGGGCCCACCTCCAGACGCCGCCCCCGCAGTCATACGCAGAGTGAGCAAGGTTGAAAACAGAGAGGCCGTGCCCACCGCAGCGCAACTGGCCTGCTCGATGAACTTTCGACGATTGATATCTTCGCTCATGATATTCTTGGCAGGAATTATTGGATAATATTGAATTCAGGAAGTAAGCCGAAGAGCTGGAGGGCCATCTCCACGCGATCCTCACGCTGTTCGGTGGTGTCACCGTTGATGGTGTCGATCGCCGTAAAGAGGGTAGCCCGGTTAGTGGCCGATAAACGTCCGGGAGTCAGCATCAGCTCAAGGTGATCAAGCAGGGCGTCATGACCGGCGACAGTGTCTTCGGCGAGGCTGATCTCATGGGTTAGGTCGAGATTCGACTCCAACTTGGTGGTTCCCAAAATCCCGTTGATGCCAGAGAGAGTTAACTCCCTAATGGCATTCTGCAAGGATAGCGCGGTCACGTCATTGTGAATTTGGAACTCTGGCGCAAACAAATTGCGATCCAGAATCGACCCCGTGGGTTGGAAGCCCGGAAGGTAATAGTTAAAGACCGAAGGCGACTTAAACGGCTCCTGCGCAGTCTCATTGGCGATGTTTTTGAAGGCCACGATGCCGTAGGGGTTTTCAAGTGGATCGGAATGAGGCGCGATCTCGAAGGCCCGGGCATAACTCAAGAGCCGAATCAATGGCTCCCGAAGTTTCCCGTGAGCCGTGTCCCCGGATAGCGTCGCTTCCCGCGCCTCAGGATGCAGGAGGATCGCCCGGAAGACCGCAGACATGTCGCCCCGAGCCATGGTGCCCACACCGTTGTAGTGACCATGGGTAAAGGCATCAGCCACCGCCTTGATGTAGTTCGGCGATGGATTTGAAGCGGTCATTCGCTGAATCAGGTTTCGAGCAAGGAACGGTGGCGTGTTAGGGTGATTGAAGAGGTGATCCAAAAAGCTGCCGATTTCCTGTCTCAATCCGGCGTCATCCTGCGTCGCAGCAACGATTGTCGGTCGGGTGAGGGGCCCCTCTGGACCATCGTAGTCGAGCAGGGTCTTGGTCGTGAAATCATGCAGCCAGATATTCGTCCGCATCGGGTCAATCCGGTTTGAGGTTCCCCTGATCTCAATATTCGTCCGGGTGGTTTCCAGCCGAAGTCCGGTAAAGATCTTTGCAATTTCAAAAATGTCGTCGTTGTCGTAGGTCGGCACCGGATTGCCATTCCCATCAAGGGCCAGTGTCCCATCCTGATTCAACAACCAGAGGCCTATCGTGAAAAGCTGCATGATCTCCCGGGCATAGTTCTCATCGGGAAAGGTGCCGGCGCTCGGATTGGCCTTCGCGTTGCCTTGATAGCTCAGATAGTAGCCCATCAGCGGCGAATAGGTTACTTCCTCAATGATATCACGGAAATTGCCAAAGGTGTGCCGAAGAAAAATGTCGTAATACTTAAGCCAGCTTTCACCGATATCATTTTGGGTCATCCCCACGGTGGAAACCACGAAGGTCTGACTGATTGCCCACGCTGCCCGTTGGCGAAGCGCATCATCCGCCGTCATCGCAGCGTGATGCCAAATAGCCTCCTTCGAGTGGGTTGGGGTAATCTCATTGTTGGGCGTTTTATTGGCAACAGTGCCAACGTAATAAGAGAACTGCTGACCATGGGCAGCGTTGTGGGCCACCTCGTAGGGATCGGCGCCCTGCACATAGCTGGGGTCGGAACGCTCACGCCAAAAAACACGCAACAGCGTCGGCGACTTGGCGATCTCCGCATCAATCCACTGCTGATAGAATGTGTAGGGCGGATCATTGAAGCCGCTGAGTGAACCAACCCCAGGGAAGCTGGAAATCATCGCCCTCGTCGGACCGAAAGTCGCCTGTTGGAGAAAACGTGAAGCCGCATGTTCGTTGGTCAGAGAATTACTAGAGCTCTGCCCCACACGATAGAATCTCCTGTCAACATTGATCGCATCGGTGAGAAACTGGCCCGGCCCAGTTGGCGAAACAGGCAAGGTGAATGGAAAGATATTCTCCCAACCGTTACCATAGTCACGAGCTACTGGCTCCCAGTTAGAGAAGTCCTCCGATCGTTCCAACACTCGGAACGATTGCCCACCAGTAGCATCAGGCAGAGAGACTTCTGCATCGCTTCCGTTCAGAGTGATCTCTGGAGGATCAGCCAAAATTGTGGCAGCACCGATGACAAGGCCGAAGCAGAGAGTTGTCATTCTCAGGCCTCGCTTGGATCGGGGGGTAATCATAGCAAATAGGTTTTTGTTGAGAGCGAGCCGTCCTCCAGCCAAAGTGGATGAGCAAGGTCGGATCTTAGATTGCAAGGAATTTGCTGGGGGGGCGTTGTTAAGAGGGGAGAAAGGGGGCTGGCCAACGTAAGCGGTTGCTCTGTCGATATGATGCCACCCTCGGTAGTCTATTTGAAGGGAAGCGTAACTACCACCATTAAACTCCGGGTAGCCGATAAAGTTTCAAACTGCTAGTGCTTTTTTTGGGGGGCGAGGTGTTCGGAGAGGCTTTCATGGGTTTTGGAAAGTTTGGAATTAATCCCTTACCTGCCGAGGTTACTTTGATTGCCTTCTGAAGTGATTCAAAAAATATGTCGGGGCTGTCATGGTCCAGATTGCTGTGAATGTATATGAATGAACTGTCTAAAACTATTTAAAAGGTCTATCCATATATACCATGAACAAAAACTGTTAGGAACGTGAAGATAAAAATAAAAAATGCGTTTTTCATTGATACACCTGCGAAGGTAAAAAATGGTAATGACTAAGCCCCACCATGACCGACCATTTTAATTGCTATGAATGTTAATCATAAATACATGTCTTTTCTGTATTTATGATGGGATTTCTGCGCAATACTTCTAGTTATACTCCGTATTTAGTATTAAATTCATCAACTCATGAAACAGATTTTCTTGTTACTCATACTCTTGGCTCCTGCACTCGCAAATGCCGATAAACCAAATATTATCTACATCCTCTTAGATGATGCCGGCTATGGCGACCTATCATGCTACGGGCAAAAAAAGTTTACCACGCCAAATGTCGACCGCCTCGCTATGGAGGGGATGAAATTCACCCAGCACTACTCAGGATCAACCGTCTGCGCTCCTACGCGCTCAGTGCTGATGACCGGACTTCATACCGGCCACACCCCGTCACGCGGCAACCGCGAACACAAGCCCGTGGGGCAGTTCCCTATTCCAGAGGATACCTTCACTATTGCTGAGGCACTGAAAGCCAAAGGATACGCCACAGGTGCATTCGGCAAATGGGGACTCGGATTCCCCGGTTCTGAAGGTGATCCCACTAACCAAGGATTCGACCGCTTTTTCGGCTGGAATTGCCAACGCAATGCTCACACTTACTACCCGACGTGGCTTTACGACGGCACAAAGAAAGTCGAGTTCGACGGCAAAACCTACGTCCACAGCATAATTATGGACGAGAGCCTCAAGTGGATCAGGGAGAACAAGGACAAACCCTTCTTTCTCTACCTACCCATCGCCATCCCGCACGCTGCCATGCACGTGCCTGAGAAATACGCCGCTCCATTCCGTAAAAAATTCCCCCAGTTCGAGGAAAAAGTCGGCCGCTACGGCAACAACACCCCGCACAAGAAAAACCCCGCCGCACAATTCGCTGGTATGATGGCCGTGATGGACGAAGGCGTTGGACAGCTCATGAACCTTCTCAAGGAGCTTAATCTGGATGACAACACCGTGGTCATGTTTAGCTCAGACAACGGCCCGCATAAAGAAGGTGGCCACATGCCTGATTTCTTTAACTCAAATGGTGGACTACGCGGATATAAACGGAGCCTAACAGAAGGAGGAATACGCGCACCACTGATTGTTCGCTGGCCAGGAAAGGTCAAGCCGGGCACGATCAGTAATCACATTTCCGCGCACTGGGATCTGTTCCCCACCCTCTGCGAAATTGCGGACGCCAGTATCCCTGAAGGACTCGACGGCATTTCCCATCTACCCGAATTATTAGGTAAAGATCAGAGAAAACACGAGTATCTCTACTGGGAGTTCATGGAGCGAGGTGGCAAACGTGCCTTACGATTCGGTGAAAACGGTGAGTGGAAAGCTCTGCAACTCAAGATGTCGAAAAACAAGAATGCACCCATCGCACTTTACCATCTGGATGAGGACCCTCAGGAGAAGAATGATGTCTCAAACCATCACCCTGAACTCATCAAATACGTTAAAAAGACCTTTGATAAGGCACATACGAAAAACCCACATTTCCAGTTTCAGTGGGAAAAATAAGCTCCATTCTGGCGCTCAGCCTATTTCCATTTTTCGGTCTCGCAGCTCAGGAATCCAAGGGCCTAGACATCTCGCTCATCTCGGAGACCCCCAGCGTGGCACCGGGTAAAACAATCACCGTTGGGCTCCGCATCCACCACCATTCCGGCTTTCATACATACTGGAAAAACCCTGGCATCGTCGGTATGGCTACCGCCATCAAGTGGAAGCTGCCTGATGGATTCACTGCCAGCGAAATCCGCTGGCCCTATCCCGAGCTCACCTCCATGGCTGGGCACCCATGTCACGGCTACGAGCGTGGCGTCATTCTGATTGTTGAGATTACCGCACCTAAAAAAATCCCCACGAAAATGGTCACCTTCACCGCTAAAACACGCTGGATGTGCTGCGCAAAAGATTGCTACCCTGGCTTCAAAGACTTCACACTGGAACTTCCAGTGAGTGATAAAACCATCCTCGACCCAAAAACGTCCCAACACTTCAAGCGCGCTCGTAATGAGATGCCCAGCAAAGCCGCTCCATGGGAAACAACCATGACGTCAAAGGCCGATGCCAAGCATATCAAGCTACGGCTGACTCCCAACAAAGCCAACGCCCCAGCACCCGATTACCTATTTTCAGAAGACGGGCAAATATCATCTAACAAAAAACAAAAATTCACTAAAAAAAACGACGGCAGCTTCTGTCTTGAGGTCCTCCGCTCCGAGTTTTCGCCAAAGAATAAGACGAGCCTGCCAGCCGTCATCAAGGCGGGAAATAGCCACTTCCGCATTTCGCCAACCTACCTTCAACTTTAAAAGTGAAACCATGAAACCTCTTCTCATTTTACTGCTCGCTGTGTCGACTTTATGCGGCGCGCAAAAACCTAACATCATCTTCATCCTTGTTGATGATCTTGGCAAGGAATGGGTATCCTGCTACGGCGCGGAAGACATTAAGACACCTCACATCGATAAACTTGCCGAGGACGGGATGCTATTTCATAACGCCTACAGCATGCCACAGTGCACACCGTCACGTGTTACTCTACTCACCGGGCAATACCCGCAGCGGCACGGCTGGGTCAACCATTGGGATGTACCTCGCTGGGGAGCCCAGGCACACTTTGAGCCTTCGATGTATCCATCTCTCGGCAAGGTGATGAAGTCCGCAGGCTACTCGACCTGTGTGGCAGGCAAATGGCAGATCGATGACTTCCGGGTAGAGCCACGCTCACTCGCCGAAGCCGGATTCGATCAATGGTGTATGTGGACCGGAGGTGAAGGTGGAAATCTCAAACAAAGCAGCAAGCGCTACTGGGACCCGTATATTTTTCAGGGCGACAAGAGCCAGACGCACAAAGACAAGTTTGGGCCTGATCTTTACGCCCAGTTCATCTTTGACTTCATCACCAATAAAAAAGACGAGTCGTTCTTCATCTACTGGCCAATGGCACTCACCCACGGTCCACTTGTGCACACCCCGCTCAATCCCGATGCCTCTAGCAAGATAGATAAGCACAAAGCTATGGTGCGCTACACAGATCACCTCGTGAGGCAGCTACGAGATCATCTCGAAAAACACAAAATCAGCGAGAACACCCTAGTCATCTTTACCACCGACAACGGGACATCTGGAAGTATTTCAGGGCGTCGAAACGGCACGCTTGTCCGTGGCGGCAAAACTAAACTGACCGAAAACGGCATCAACGCGCCATTCATCGCCTGCTGGCCAGCTAAAATAAAACCAGGTCAATCCACGCAAGCGCTCGTCGACTTCAGTGATATCTTGCCGACTTTTGCTGAAATGGCTGGCATCAAGGTGGATGCAAAAGGCATTGATGGTATCTCTTTTCTATCCACACTAACTGACCCAGAGAGCAAGACAGGCAAAACTCACATCCTTGCCTTGGGTAGCCATCCCGCCAAGCTGAGAAATGGACAGGTTATACCCGCGCTCGCTTTCAAACCCCGCTCAATTCGCAACCAACGATGGAAAGTCCAGGTCGACAAAAACAAACAAATTTCCCACCTACACGATCTGAAAAACGATTACTGGGAAAAGAACAACCTGATCGATTCCGAGGACCCGGAGCCCACCAATGCCTTAGGACAATTTCAGAAAATCGTCGATCGGATGCCTGCCAAGGATGCCGTTCCTCGTTATAGACTGAACCCAGTCCAAGTATGGGATAAAAAGCCATCAAAAAAATAATTTCCAACATCAAGCCCTTTAGACATACACTCGAACACCGACCACCAACCATGAAAGCCATTCTACTCCTCGTCCTCAGCATACTTCCCCTTGCAGCTCAAATAACCTACGAAGGAAAATCCGGACCAGGCAAGGGTAAGCACATCGTTTTCATCGCTTCCGACCACGAATACCGCACCGAGGAAACCTGCCCCGCGCTCGCTCGCATCCTCGCTCAACACCACGGTTTCAAAACCACCGTGCTTTTCGGCGTGAACGAAAAAGGTGAGATCACCGCAGGGGCATCTGATATTAAAGGTCTCGAAGCGCTGAAAAAAGCCGACCTCATGGTGATCTTCACTCGTTTCCTGAATCTCCCCGATGACCAGATGCAACATATCGATGCCTACCTCAACCGCGGCGGCCCTGTCGTGGGGCTGCGAACCGCGTCCCATGGTTTCAAAATCCCCAAGAATAGCAAATACGCTAAGTATGACTTCAAGTCCAAGGAGGCGGGTTATGAAAAAGGCTTTGGCCACCAAATCCTCGGCAACACCTGGGTGGGCCACTACGGCAGAAACCATAAACAAGGAACACGCATCCAACTT
>JABHEX010000014.1 GCA_018676385.1 Akkermansiaceae bacterium | reverse complement strand
CAGGCTCCCGCCTTAAGTCTTGGGGCAAGGACACTATTGTCAAGATGGCCGGGCCGTTGACTTTTGCTGCCGAGGAGGAGCAGATCGTCGACCAAATGTTCGCCAACCGCTGCGAGCCGTCGCAGGCGCTGTTAGCCAAATTCGGTTACCGCGAGGGCGTGCATAGCACCGCCCACAGATTGATCAAGAAAGCCGCCATACCGCGCCACATCCGACCCCACGTCGGCTTCAAGCGTAACCTGATCGACCCCGACGCCGTGACGAAACAACCGGGTGCGTTTCATGATTTTGTTGAACCGCTTGGCGTGGCTCTGACCGATAATCCACTGCAGACGGTGATGAAACTTGTGGGGGATAAGAAGGTCATGATCGATATGATCAAATTCTACGACCTGATCAAGGCGACGAAAAAATCGGCTCCTCTCCCGAGCATCGCTCTCGATGTGCAGAAAATGTTTCAGGCTAAACTCGATGCGTTGGATGGAACAGGAGCCAAGATGAAATTGTGTAGGTCCGAACTCAAAGACCCGTCACGGAAGAACTACTTCCGCAAGATGGCGGCGATGACCTTCCTCAATGAAACACTCGGTGAAGATGCTCTGGAAGATCTGGTGCCTTATCTCGGACATGGCTACTGGCGACTGCGCGAGCACAGCCAAAAGATCGCTGTGGAACTTGTCAGCGTAGGTGGTGACGAACCGCTCGCAGCCCTATTCTCACAAACCACCGACCCTGCGTCCGCCGCTGGTATTCTCGAGGTGCTTGCCAAGGCAAAATCAGCGACCGGTTTGCCACTCGCGAAAAGCGCGATGAAACACAAGGAGCCGCAGATCCGTCAGGCCGCCGTGAAAACGTATTTCGCCCTCGGTGGCGACAAGGTGCTTCCTGAAATTCTTGCTCACCTGAAGCAATCAACCACCCATGAAGACCTGAGCGGTTGTGAGCAGGCACTACTTTCCCGCCGTGATGATGCCGCTCACATGACCCGCGTGCGCAAAGGAGTCGTTGGTATGCTTTCAGGCGGCTCCGATATATCACGTCCATCGCTCTATTACATACTCGCCCAAATCGGCGATACCGAAAGCATTGCCGCCCTGGAAAAAGCCGCCGGCACCGACAGCGTGGCTGAACTGGAATCAATTATTTTTGCGCTGTCCTACTCACGAGGACGCGCCGCCGATGACCTGATGCTCAAGCTTGCAAAATTGGATAAACAGACGGCGCGTGTCGTCGCTGGTCAATCCGTGCGCCGCATGGTGCTTGGACCGAAAGGGTTTGGCGACATCACCAACTCCGAGCGACTCGATTTTGCCGAGCCGATGCTGAAGCTCCACCTCGACCTTCGTCTCATCGCGTTCCTTGCTAATGTGCACGAAGCACGCGCGCTGCGGACACTGATGTATTGTTTGGAAAAGGGTGTGGGGAGCGCCGCAGAAAGTCTCGTTGCCAATGCCGAGGGCATGGAAAAGCTTTCCACCAAGGATTCCAAGATCGCCGCCAAGGCCATCCGCGATGTGATCGAATACATGGAGGTGACCCACCTGCGCGGTGGCCCGACTGCCCATATGAAAAAAGAAGATAATTATTATGGCTGGAAAGCCCTCCAGGCGCGTGCCGGTAAAGTCCTACTCAAGATTCACAAACCCGAGGAAGCTCCGATACCTGAGTTTGATCCGCTTGATTTAGATCCGTGATGAATTTCAAGATCGTTTGACAACTGCATTAGACGCTAGCTCTCTATTACTGGCATTTTGAAGCTAGTTCCCAGAAGTTGAAGCTGGCCCAATTGTGCCTCCTTCAACAAATTCTGCTTTCGAGAAACCTTTGTGTAAATCTTTTCTACCTTCTGCAACAGCATCAACCCACTGCACGATCCGACGGGTGATGGGGCGGCTGTCCCAGCTGATGTGTGCGACCGATGGCTTGCACCACGCGAATGACGGGTCGGGATCAGTGCAGATCAATGAAAAATCCTCAGGGATTCTTAAGCCTGATCGAATTGCAAATTGTAGTATTGCGGGGATGAATACAGATTCATCCGTAATAAGTGCTGTTGGAGGTGTAAAACGAAACAGCGATTCGAGGCACTCATGGAAGCTATGAGTGTCTTCCTCCCAATTGGGAAGATTGTAGGGGCCTGTATTGATGCCCATTTTCTCTAATTCCGTTAGGAATTCGCGCTCAAATAGCCCAGGTCTGGGAAACCTACGCATGGGACGGCAGATGTTTACGATACGTTCATGACCGAGATCTACCAGTTTCCGTAGTAGGTAACGAAGGGGTTTTATCTTGTCTGGACTAATGCTTGGAATTGGAATTCGATTATTACGTCCTGCTAGTGCAAAGCATGGTGCTTCTTGTTCCGAGAACCAGGTCAGCACATTCTTGTCTGCTGAACAAACTACCCATGCATCAGCTTGTGTTTCTCCGACTAAATGTTCAATTCGTTCCACCTTATCGCCGAGTTCACTCAGTGCTTTCGAGGTGATTGTCGGTGTGTGACGTTTTTGCTCCAGTGCATGTATAAGTTCTAGAATGCAGGGGTTATTACGATCTGTAGCTTCACTCAACAGTAAACTCACGCGCATCCCTGCGGTATTAGGAACGGCAAGATCTGGGTTGATACTCCTGCCACGCCTGGGACCCTGATTAATGAGCGAACCTTCGCTTTCAAGCTGCTTCAAAGCAGTTTCTATCGTATTGACTCCTACACCTAGTTCTTTTGCAAGCTTGTGACCGCCCGGCATCATGCCTGTCCATTTCCTGTGTATGAGACTATTGCGCAAATGGTCTGCAACCTGCTCAGAGGATGATAATAGCCGCAAGTAACTCATAACAGCACCAATCTGCCTTATTGTAGAGCTAGTTGCAAGCACTTATATATTTCAAAATATATAAAAAATGAAATAGGCTCATTTCGCAACGTTATTAGGTCATCTTTCAAAACGAGCTGTCTGTATTAGATGTAGGCATCACACAAGTTCATTTTGAGCCTCTTATCTGTTGCACAATAACCCCAAATAAAAATACACAATGAAAAAAACATTAACAACGGCGGCCTTGCTTGCTCTCGGCACGTTATCAACAAATGCGGCGATCACTTACGGTGGCAGCTTCACAGAGTTTGCGAGCACTAGTTCGTCTAACCACACAATCAACTGGGATGCCAGTTCCTATGACAAGCTTGTCGTCGT
>JABHEX010000190.1 GCA_018676385.1 Akkermansiaceae bacterium | reverse complement strand
TCCACTGTAGATGCCATGCCGGCCTCTCTTGATGGTTTGTTGCGAAGGGGGTTTAAGTTTGTGACGGTGTCTCAGCTACTTGCGCTTAATCCTCCTGTGAATACAACTTCCCCTGCAGGGGAGGCTGCGTTTACGCCCGCAGACAACTCACGCACTCCAGCAAGTGCCTTGGCTGCTCCCTAATTGCCTGCTCGTTGTTGAGTCGCTCACTCCTTTCGGTTAGGTGGGCAACACTCCATTTTTACTGTTCACGTGTTATGTTCGGAGAAGATTATTTTAAAACCCGCAAGCGCCTTTCTGATGTAGTTCAACGCGTTGTAGAACTTGCCAAAGAAACTGGTTCTGAGGATGAGCTATTAACAAAAAAGGGTGTTATAAGTGAGTTGAATAATCCATTTCTCTTTGTTGTTTGCGGAGAGGTCAATGCTGGGAAATCTAGCATGCTCAATGGGCTTGTTGGGCAAGACATGTGTAACACTAATGTGCTCCCAGAAACAGACCGTGTGCGGCTTTATCGTTATGGTAAGGATGATCGTGACAAAGCCTTGAATCCCCATCTCACAGAGTGCTTTCGTTCGGTTGATTTTCTTATGAATTTCAACCTCGTTGACACACCAGGAATTAATTCGTCAGTCAAAGGAAACCAGTCAATCACTCACCGCTTCTTTCCAGTATCGGATCTAATCTTTTGGGTATTTTCTGCCAGTAATCCATGGAGTGCATCTACTTGGGATCTTATCTCAAAACAAGATGAGGAAATGTTAGGTAAATCAATTTGTGTTATTCAGCAATCTGATTTGCATGATAAAAAGGATCTAGAAATTCTTCTCGATCACATACGTGATCTTTCTGAAAAACGTATTGGCAAAGTTTTACCCATCTATCCAATATCGGGGATGTTGGCTCTAAAGGCCAAGAGGGAAAACCTGCAAAGTGACACAGTATGGCGCGATAGCGGCTATACCGCACTTGAACAACATATTTCAAACGTTGTGAGAAGTTCTTCTGCCCGCAGGGAGGTTTTAGTCAGAGTCATAGATGCCGTAGGCGCTGTTTTGCGCAACATAGAAGACATGATTGAATTGCGCAGCCGTCTGCTTAGAGAAAATGAGGGTTTTTTGAGGGAAATTGAGTTGGAGGTCGATGAGGAGCGTAGGAAACATTCTTCAAACTTTGGCGTTAATTTCACTGGCATACGAAAAGTTTTTGTGAGCCAAGGTGACCAAATAGTTATGTTGATGTATCGTAAGATGAATATTTTTTGGTCGATCAAAAGTCTTTTTGCCGGCGAGAACCTGCCGAAAGAAATAGAGATGAGTCTAATTGATTCTTTGCAATCTGCACTGGAGCAGCAGGCAAGTGATCATGGCGTCAATCTCATTGATGCGTGTCGTGCGCATTGGGAGACTATACGCCCTCGCGTTATGGAGCGGCTTACCCTCAAATTGAAGGGTTTTAATGATGAGTCTGGTGGCTTTAGCGATGCCCATGAGCGCTTCGTCAAGAGTATCCGCCGAGGTGCTCGCCAGGCAGTCGTCAATTTAAAGATTCGCGGCGGTCTTGATATGAAATTGACCCAGCGTCGTGATTACCTAAAAAGTTGGTTATATGTTTGTCTCCTTCTATTACTCGCAGCTGGTGTCACAGGCTCGCTTAATATTGCTCCTTACCCTTATTTGCCGCTAGCTTTGCTTGCAGGTTCAGCCACTGGCCTAGCTGCTTTTGCCTTTCGTGCTCGAGCAACGCGTAATGAGATTATTGCAGTGTTTAATGAGAAATTGCATGATGCCCAACTGGGGTTTGCTGACTCTTTAGCCAATGACTATCGGGCTGGCATACGTAACTTTTACATTGAATACGGAGGTATGCTAGAGGGGGTGCGCCGCCAAATTGCTAATGCAAAAATCGAACAGCAGCCAAATCATGAACAATGGAATGTATTGTTTTTTGAATTAAAAGAAATAGAACACGAATTATGAGACGCAGAGGAAGAGAAGGGGAAGCCAGAGAAAACAAGCACATCAAAGGCGGTCAACCCCCAAAGGGGCGTAACAAGCGTTCAGAGGAAGACTTGTATGAGATGGTCTCGACTGAAGATACACCTCTTCTGCTTATCCTCGATTGCGTACAAGACCCTCATAATCTTGGAGCTATTCTAAGAACCGCTGACGGGGCTGGTGTCATGGCCGTAGTTGCCCCTCGTGATAAATCTGCGGGAATCACAGAGACAGTGCGGCGTATTTCTGTCGGTGGTGCTGACAACGTACCCTTT
>JABHEX010000189.1 GCA_018676385.1 Akkermansiaceae bacterium | reverse complement strand
CAAATGACGAGGGTATCATCGAGCATTCCGCGAGCCTTAAGATCGGTGACGAGTGCTGCGGAAGCCTGATCAGTTTCTCGGCACTGGACTCCAATTTTTTTCACAAGGCTACCGTGTTGATCCCAGCCTTGGTGATAGAGCTGGATAAACTTCACGCCGCGTTCGGCGAGTCGGCGAGCCATTAGGCAGTTAGCGGCGTAGGTGCCGGGGGTTTTGGCGTCTTTTCCATAGAGCTCGTAAGTAGTTTCTGATTCATTGCTAAAGTCGGTGACTTCCGGGACAGAAGTCTGCATCCGAAATGCCATTTCATACTGTGCGATGCGTGTTTCCAGTGCGGGGTCGGATGTTTTAGCAAGTTGTTTGTGGTGCAGTGCCTGCAGCGCATCGAGCGCCTGTCGGCGTGTGTTAGCACTAACACCATTGGGGCGGTTCAGGTATAGCACAGCATTTTTATCTGGGCGGAAACGCACGCCGTCATGTTTACCGGGAAGAAACCCACTGCCCCAGAGTCGTGATACCAGAGGCTGGCCACCCTTGTTTTTGGTATTCATTACCACGAATGATGGAAGATCCTCGTTATCCGATCCGAGGCCGTAAGAAAGCCATGAGCCGATGCTGGGCCTGCCGGCAATTTGCGAACCCGTCTGCATCATAGTGATCCCGGGGCCGTGGTTGATTGCCTCCGTGTGCATGGATTTGATGACACATATGTCATCAGCAATCTTCGAAATATACGGCAGTTGGTCACTTATCCATGTGCCTGATTCGCCGTGTTGTTTGAATTCAAAAGGTGAGCCGACAAGCGGCAAGGTAGCCTGATTACCAGACATTCCAGTGAGGCGTTGACCCTTACGCACGCTGTCTGGGAGCTCTTTACCGTGCTCTTTAATCAGTCGAGGTTTGTGATCAAAAAGATCAACCTGTGAAGGGCCACCGGATTGGAAAAGGAAGATCACACGTTTTGCCTTGGGCGCGAATTGCGGGGAGTCGAGAATGCCCTGTGCAATCGCCTCCGGACTGAGGGCATTGGAGAGTGCTAGACCACCCATGCCCATACCGAGGCTGTTAAGAAAATGGCGTCGGCTCATGCCGATGGGGGAATCGTATCCAGTGCAGTGGTTCATCGTTTCAGCAGACATTCGTCGAGGTTAAAGATCGTGTTCACCAGGATGGTGGCTGCGGCCTGGTGGGCCTCATCGATCTGATTTGATTTCGGGGCGGCTCCTACACTAAGAAGTGCGTTGGCTTGGGCTGGGTTTTTCTGGAAATAGGCAAGTTGGTCGCGGTAGAGCTTGAGGAAAATTTCCTTTTCGGAGCTATCCGGTATGCGGCTTGTGAGTGTGCGGAATAGGGTTTCGACCATCGCTGGCTCCTGTTCGGGTTGAGGAAACTGAGTAAGCATTTTAACACCTAATATCCGGTGTGCCTCGACGAATTCAGGGCCGTTGAGTAGAACAAGTGCCTGCAGCGGGGAGGCGGTGACATCGCGGGAGACGCGACACACAGCACGCTTCGATGCGTTGAACGTGGTCATTACAGGGGCAGGTGAAGTGATCTGCCACCAGGTGTAGAGACTGCGACGGTAGAGGCCGTTTTTGATATCCGGCTTCATCGGTTTGAGGCCGTGCGCTACCTCGTAGGGGCGGACCGAAGCGCCGCCGACTTGTTTTTTCAGTAGGCCACTGGTGGCGAGTGCTTGGTCGCGGATCATCTCTGCACTTAAACGGGATGCGTTGCCGCGCGATAGATAGAGATTCTTGGGGTCTTTCTCACGCATTGCTGGTGTGGTGACCGTGCTTTGACGATAAGTGGCTGAGAGCACCATGTGCTTGAGCAGTTTCCTAACATCCCAGCCGCTATTCATGAAGTCTCTGGAGAGCCAATCGAGTAGCGCTGCATGAGTGGGCCTATCACCCTGGCTGCCAAAGTCTTCCGGTGTTGCTACGATGCCACGTGAGAAGATCATTTGCCAGTATCGGTTAACTGTGACCCGCGAGGTCAGCGGGTGGTTGTCAGATATCAGCCACTTGGCGAGTCCGAGTCGGTCCTTTTTCAATCCTTCGGGGAAGGGGGGGAGCACGTCTGGTGTACCTGCAAAAACTTCTTCATCGCGTGCGTCGTAGGCACCACGATTAAGTAGGTAGGTTTTCTTTGGCTTGGGCATTTCTTTCATCACCATGATTTCGGTGACTTTGTCGTAGGTATTATAGCGTGCTGCGCGGGCGGTCTGTACTTCCTTCAGCGTGGTTTCATATGCCGGGGAATGATTCTGAAGGTAGTATTCGAAGAGCTGCTCTTTCTCGGATTCTGTTAGTGAGCCAGGTGTTTTGGCGATAAGTGTATCCAGTGATTTTTTATTCCACATCTGCTTGGCCTCTATCGAGCTAAGCGCACGGGAGAAAACCATGAAGTCGTCGAGCTGCCCATTCTTGAATCCTTTATCGCGAGAACGTTGTCCAATAAAGAGACTCTTGCCGCTGCCACTGCCAAGAATTCCTTTTGTTAGCTGGTCTCGTATAATTTCGCCGGAGTCACGTAATCCATTGATATAAATATTGAGTCCTGAAACACGGCTAGAACCATCGTAGGTGATGGTGACATGTGTCCACTTCTTGACAGGCAGAGGTTGAGATGTTTTGAGACGCAATGCATTGCCGGGCCAGAAGTGAATCCACGCGGCACTGAGTTTTCCATCTTCAATCAGAAGTTCGTATCCTCTACTTGCCGAGTCCGTCCATGCTCTGGATTGGTGGAAAATAACCGCCCGCTCATGGTGTTCATCAGGTTTGATCCAGAATGAGAATGAAATGGGCACCTCACGGTTCACTTTGGGCACTCCTCCAACTGTTATGGCATGATCGCCGGTGAGCTTGACCGCGTTTCCGTTGACTCCTTTGGGCACAATTTTGTTGGCCGCATTGGTGGGTGATGGTGCTTTAGGGTTCGCGCTGTTAGGAAGCTTGTTTCCTTCGGCTGAATCAAACGTTAGGTGAGTGAGTATTCCCTTCCATGCTTGTTGCGTTGGGGGGTCGGCTAGCCATGCCTCGAATGCTTGTCGCTCGGACTGTCTAGTGGCGGCTGCATTGCCTTCTGCTTTTTTAAGAGCCGCGTCTTTGCTTGCTATGTCTTGTTGCTGAGCTTCAGTGGTTAGTGGCAGCACTGGCGGTGGCGGTGCTGCCGAATCGAAATAAGGATAAAGTCCAGCTTCATCGATGTTCGCAAAGAATGCCGACATTTCATAGTAGGATTTCATCGGCAGAGGGTCGTATTTATGGTCATGGCAACGGCAGCATTCCATCGTTAGTCCAAGGAAGGCGGTGCCGAAGGTGTGGAGACGGTCTGCTACATACTCAACACGGAACTCTTCCGGAACACTGCCGCCCTCGGTTTTTTGTGAGTGCAAGCGGTTGAACGTGGTTGCTTGAATTTGTTCACGGGTCGGATTGGGGAGAAGGTCCCCAGCAAGCTGCCAGGTCATGAACTCGCTGTAGCTCTGGTTTTTTCGGAATGAGCCGATCACCCAGTCACGCCATGGCCACACGAAGCGTGCCCTGTCAGTCTGGTAGCCGAAGCTGTCGGCGTAGCGTGCCACATCCATCCACTCGTTGGTCATACGTTCGGCGTAGGCATCGGTGTCAAAAAGTCGGTCGACCACTTTCTCATAAGCAGTGGCGGTGTTGTCGGCAAGAAAGGCATTCAGCTCAGAAACAGAAGGGGGTAGTCCGGTTAGATCGAATGTCACGCGGCGCAGCCACTTCTCCTTGCTGATTTCCTCGGCGGGTTTTAACCCGTGCTTGGCAAATTTTGCGTGGACGAACTGATCAATCTCGTTGCGTGCCCATGGAGTTATCTCTGGAACGGAAATCTCCTTCGGTACGGGGATGTATGCCCAGTGCTCGGTGTATTTGGCGCCCTGCACGATCCAGTTATCGATGATTGCTTTTTCCTCCTTACTTAATGTGCGATTCGAGTCCGCAGGGGGCATCATGTCCTCGCCTGTCGCGTGGATTCGCTCGTGCACGCTACTTTTTTCCAAACTTCCTGCGACGATTCCCCAGCCGCCATCTTTCAGTGCCTGTTTGGCGTGTTTCTCGGTATCGAGTCGGAAATCCGATTTCTGGTTATCCGCATCCGGACCATGGCAGTGAAAACATTTGTCCGAGAGAATGGGCATGACCTCATCATTAAAACTTACTTTTTGCTGATATGATGTTGTAGTGGTCTCACTTGGGGGGGTGTGTTCAAGAGAGCTTGTTGTTTTTTTGACACAACAATTGAGTGTAGCCGATATGATCAAGCCCAGTATGACATGCGACAACTTCTTGATGTGAGTAGCGGAATCCATCAGTGAACTTACGAAAGTAATATTTTCCTATTCTATACGATGATTTAGCGAATGGGTCTTACACTAAAAAAAGGTAGCATTGCTTAGATTTAACGCCATTGTGAAAAACGCATTTTTTGAGTGCGGGTGATATTCATCACGATAGTGCTGAAAGAAATACTCAAAGCAACCTCGATTGGGAGTTTAATTAGTTTGAGTTTGTTTGCCATTACATAGTTTTCGCGGTTATCGGCATTGCTCGTCGTCCATACAACGGCCAAACTAATTACGTTGAAAAGAAGCCACATGGTCCACCATAGCGGAAGGGTTTTATCCAGGCTGTGGTCGTTGCCGTAACTTGTGCGGCGAATATCTTTCATCGCCATGTATGGTTTCCATAAATTTAACACAGGAATGAAATAATGGCCCACGGACCATCCCGGGGCGATTTTCATGTGCGGAGCGTCTAATAGCCATGCATTTTTGCAGACGCGATTGATCCAAGCGCATGCGATAATCGCTATAGTAAAGTAGACCGAGTGTTGCCCGATAGATACTAATATCGTGATCTGATCTAGCTTTGTGATGTTGACGGAGCGGTCGATGTATCCACCAACTTCTGCCTTGCCCGTTTTGATACCGAGGGACTTGTAGTAT
>JABHEX010000188.1 GCA_018676385.1 Akkermansiaceae bacterium | reverse complement strand
CTAACTGATCGATAATATCTTGCATTAGTTGATTAGTTTAATAAAGCGGAGACGTATTTAATGAGCAAGCCATAACCACTAAAAGGGCTATAAATAATTTATATCAACACATTAACTGTTTAGGATTTCCATTTTTCCTACAGAAAACTAAGATACACATCAATAATGAACAGCGCACCTGATCTACACGTGGCTCATTGTAACTCATGTGGTTGCCAGATGGATATCACATCGATTAGCCCATATACAAATGTAGCTTGTCCAGATTGTGGTCAACATACGCGTGTTAAGTGCGAGCTTGGCCATTATGTGTTGACCGGCCGGCACGCTGTAGGTGGGATGAGTAAAGTTTTTAGTGCGCGCGACGTCACGCTAAAAAGAGATGTTGCGATTAAGTTATTGAATGAAGACTATTCGGGAGACCCTGTTAGGGTAGAGCGGTTTGAACAAGAGGCGCTTATCACTGCTGCAATTAGTCATCCACATATTGTGCGTGTATTTACCGTAGGTAATGCCTGGGGGCATTATTACATTGCTATGGAAATGGTTACTGGCGAGAGCTTGGAGCAAAAGATAGCACGTAAGGATGCGCTTAGCGAAAATGATGTTTTACCTATGGCAGCTGAGATTATCGATGGTCTAAGAGCGGCAAAAATTGCAGGGTTGATTCACCGGGATGTCAAACCTGGCAATATTCTTTTTGATGCCTCTGGTAATGTTAAAATTGTCGACTTTGGGCTGGCGTTGGTTACCCAAGGCGGCACGGTCAAGGCTGATGAAATTTGGGCAACTCCTTATTACGTTCCGCCAGAGGCTCTCGACGGGCGCGAGGAGGATTTTCGAAGTGATATTTATGCTCTTGGGGCTACTCTGTATCACATATTATCTGGTCGTCCGCCCATCTCCGGTGAGGTGAAAACGACTAAGGCTGTTAGGAGTGCCAAGGATAGTGTGCTTCCCCTTGCAGAGGTTGCTCCTTGGTTGAAAGCAGAGACCTGTTATTTAGTCGACAAGGCAATGGCCTTGGAGCCGGAAGACCGATTTGAGACATACAAAAAAATGGATGAGGCTCTGCAGTTGGCTCGAGAGGCAACTCAGCGGCAGGGTGTTTCTGAGCCTATTCATAGTCGTGATCGTGCACAGCGACGTATTAAAAAGAGATCCGGTGTACTAAAGCTGGTTTTTTCTGGTGCTGTTGGACTTCTTTTTGCCGCTGTTGCTATTGTGATTTATACCAATAATAAGGGCGATGGTGCTATGTCTACTGGTTACGTAAGTAATGTTGTATTAGATGACAAAGAGCCTGAGGGGACATATAATCCAGAGGATGCACAGAAGATAGCAATGATGATCAGTAGATCGCATGCCTGTCTTGGGCGGCATGAGTATGATAACGCGCGAAAGATTTTTTTGAAGATGATGAATGATCCTGTAGTTCGGGAGCCTAATGCCTCATGGGCCGGAATCGAGGCGGTGATTGCGGCGTGGCTAGAGGGTAAACCCGCCGACGCAACGAACATTACAAATGAGGTAATTCAGCATATGACTAACAAGGGTGTCGCGGCTACTGAAGATGTCTATAAGCTTAGTGGACAGTTGTTGTCTCAGGGTGTGATCAGTGAGGTGGGCGAAACCAAGGGTAGCATGGGTATAGTTTACCTAATGGCGGTAGCATTGAAAAACTGGGAAATGGGCGTTATGGATCGAGCTGTTCCAGTGTTTCGGATGGTGAAAAAATACCGATTGCCACGCGGGAGCCCACTGCTTGTTTACCGCCAAATTGCGGGGCGTTACCTCGTTGATTATGAGCGGCTCATGCCCCATAGAGCTATGCAGTTACCTGAGGATATTGAGAGCTCACGTCGCAAAATAAGTGAACTTAATAATTTGTTGAATTCTATTCAAACTCTCGGCCGATCCCGCTCGCACGTGCGAACATCGCAGCTTAGATTACACCGTCATATTAAGCATTTAAAGCATATTACGTCCCAAGAGAGCATTGTTGAGAGGAAGGCTCCTGCTTACGATGATGCCAAGCTGAAGTTCAGGACACTGGTTACTCAGGCAAAGTTTACAGAAGCGTCTGAACTTTTGCGTGATATGGTTATCAATAAAAAACATGACGAAAATGAACGTGATTCCTTGGTTTATTTATCTGATTCAGCTGACACGTTTTTGAAGACTCTTGAGGAAGTTATTCCTGATATAGGTGTGAAGATTGATTTGGTGGGTAACGATGGGAAAAAATATCAGCGTATCGTCAATTCCAAGTCTGGAGGGCTAACACTTCAGGATGCTGCAGGCGAAACCTTTGTCCCATGGGCGAGGATTTCGCCCAGCAGTGTATTATCTATTCATCAGAGAGCATTTAGTCAGACGCTATCGACTCTCGTTGGACAGCGTCGTACTGAGCAGGCAATTTGCTTCGCATGGCTTACAGGTATGACAGACAAGGCAAAGTTAGCCGCCGGCAAACTTGCCAATGAGAATCGTAACTTTAGAGCACGCTGGAACAACACTATGCAGGCTCTGCGCGAAGAGCCGTGATGGAGATGATTAGCTCGAGCAGTCTTTCTTACCCTTTACTTGATTAGTAGTTGCCAGTAAGCAGCTCGATAAATCGTTTACCTCTGTCGCTCAGGGATGCTCTGTAGCCATTGCCTAGCACTAAACCTTTAGTGTGATAGCTGTGCTTGGATTGGCATTTTTTAACGGATGATATTATAGGAGAATCTACAATTCGTTGGCTGGGTAATATGGAGACGGGGAAGCCCGAGGCTGTGAGTGAAATTTCCCAAGATGGCGACTTTGATGTTTCAGCATCATGATTAAGCCATGGGTAACGTGCCAGAATGTCCATGATCTTTTCGATGCCTGTTCGAGGTATTGTTACCTTGTAATAAACCTGTTGTGACTTTACAAAACGAGGTATTGTCAATGAGCTATCACGTCTTTGAGCGATATAAAATGCGGCGATATCAAGCCCAGCCATGTTCATGCCGTTATGCATCCCGTGGTAGTTTTTCCCCAATCGATGCCTCATTTGCCATTCGTTGAATTGCTTATTGATCATTAAGTTGAGCTCTAAATGCAGATGTGATCGTTCTCGATTGAGGCCAGATCCGGTGTAACCCATTTGGCCAATCGTTTGCCCTTGAGTAACTTGTTGGCCCTGTTGAACAGACAGTTTAGATAGGTGTGCGTAGAGGCTATAAATCGGACCGCAGCTCCAATGATGCTCAATGACAATGTATTTGCCATAATTACTTCGTGCTGAGCTAGTATTCGTATAGGCAACAGTACCTGCCGCAATGGCCTTGATTCCATCGAGCGGTCTGTTAGAACGGTCACGATGGAGTGGTTTAATATCAATGCCCTCGTGAAAACGAGTGCCGATTAAGCCGTCTTCAGTGCGTTTTATGTTTCTCACGAATCCGTATTTACCGGCGGTCCATGGTTTAGAAGACACACCCTCAAATTGCCTATAAACGAACATATAAAAATTTTCGCTATCGCCTAGAAAGATGTGTTCGTTATCTGTAGGTAGAATTATGTTATGCTGATTTGTGGCGGCAGGTTTTTGGGCAGAGGTTTGATTCGCAGTAAATACCGCAGCGAACATCAAAAGAATGCATGTTAATGCTTGCACTGTATTGGGGTACAAGTTGGAAAGTATGTATGGCTAGTTCTTTAAATTTTTCTTAGCCTCCTTGACTCGAGTTTTCCACTTTTTCTCGTCCTCACCGATTCTAGGTAAAAGCAGATCGTATTGTCTGACTTCTTTCAGGGTTACGCCGCTCCAGATAACAAGTATTCCGTCATTCACGGGTTTATCGACGCGCACTACACCCATAGCCTGACCATTCATTAGTGTAAGTAGTAACTTTCCCCGATTGGTGGCTGTCGATGTAAATAGCCGACGCTTTGCTATCTTATTGAGCTGCAAAATTAGGCCGTAGGTTTTTTTGTCGTCTGCGGGAAAAGGACTAAACGCAATAATATCTCTGGTGCTTATTTCAGGTGACTTTCGGAAGTGTTTTTCACCAGCCAATGTTTTAACCTTTCGGACAAATTTAGGACCTTCCTGAGCTGAGCCTTCGATGTGAAAGGATAATGAGGCTGGGGGAGTCTTTTTACCACCCGCAAAAACTAGAGTCGGAGTTATAAGAGCGAACAAGATCACAAATTGTTTCATATGTAGACGATGCCTCCCCAGGCAGCCTCCATAAAGCAAAAAATCTCAGTGGTATCTATCATACCGATTATTCAAGCGAGTTCGTTGACCACAACAAGCTGTCACATTGGGTTAATTAAGTCTTTTTCTTGTGCATCTATGTATCCTGTTTGCCGTGGTTGTTATGTGCATCAATGCATTCGTGATCGCCACACTGATATCTATAACAGATATCAATCAACTTCATGCGGAGGAGGTTAATGAGTAAGCGGCAGACTTAACCACTTGGCCGTTGAGATAGTTGATGCTTGTGCACTTGCCTAAAACCCAAGAATACAAAAACAACTGCCTACTACTGTGCTGGTAAAACATGTCAGGCACCCCTCACAGAAGTTCAGGCACTTATCAAGATACTCGGAAAAAGGACCCCCTGAATAGCCTGTGCTGCTCGTTGACTTAATGCTCTAGATGCAGGTTGTTGAATTTGATCGCCTCTGCGCCCACTAGGATGGCTGTTCCTAACAGCCTGTCTTCGGTCACGGTGAGCGTTACCTGGGCAGAGGGGCGCGCTAACCCCAGAATAAGCTGGCCGTAGCTCTGGGCACCTCCTACGTGTTGCAAAAGTTTAAGGGCGATGTGTCCAGCATCAAGATTAGGAAAGACCAATACGTCGGCAGGATGAAGCACGGCTTGATCAGGCAGTTTCACCTCGGCTGCGGCAGCATCGAGTGCTACATCAGCTTGAATTTCACCATCGATTTGCATCTCGATATTTTCAGTATATGCACGCTGGTGTGCCAGTTCACTAGCGGCTGCTATTTGCTTTGCCTGCCTGGTGCCTGCACTACCTTTGGTTGAGTGGCTAAGCATTGCTACGCGAGCAGGTCGTCCAAGAAAGTGCTGCGCGAGTTTTCCAGTTTCTACTGCGATTGTGGCGAGCTCTTTAACATTCGGTTCTGGGATCACGCCACAATCTGCCATTAATAGAAAGCCGTCCTGCCCGAAGTGCGGTAGATGAGGTGCCACAAGAACCGAGACTCCAAAGACTTTTTCTACACCAGGAAGCGGTTTTATCATCGAGATGGCAGCACGAAATACTACAGCTGGAGATGATAAATTACCGGCCACAATGCCATCAGCGTGCCCATACTGAATCATCATTGCGGCGAAATTATGTGGTCTCGTGATTAGTTCGCGTGGGTTATCGATATTCTTATTACGATAGCGCGACATTTTTTTAAGCCTGCTCTCAAAAAGATCAATTTCGCAAGAATCCCTCGGATTTATCACGCTGACAAAGGACATGTTAATATTTTTTTCGCTCGCCATTGTCTCGATCCTTTTTTTATTTCCCAATAAAATGGGCACCCCGATCTCCATGGCGACCATACGAGCGGCCACGCGCAGCACACGAATATCCTCACCATCTGGGAACACAATTCGCTTAGGCTGACTTTTTAGCGTTTGACAGAGCTTTGCCATCAATGGATGGGATTCGG
>JABHEX010000187.1 GCA_018676385.1 Akkermansiaceae bacterium | reverse complement strand
GAATGATGCCATCGGGCAATCGGATCAGCTTATTGAACGTGTCTTGGTCATCGGACAAGAAGCCCAGCTCTGGAAGACCCAGCATGAGCGAGGTTTTGTCTAGAATACGCATCACGATGCTTTCGCCATGATTACTTGGCACGGAGGAAACACGCAGATCCACCTCCTTACCAGCCACACGTATTTGAATACGGCCGTCTTGCGGTAACCGCTTTTCTGCAATACTCATGCTGCCACTCATCACTTTCACTCGAGCAACAATCGCTGGATGGAGTTTTTTCGGATGGTTGTCTACCTCGACAAGCTTACCATCGACACGAAAACGAATGCGGAGTGACGTCTCCAATGGTTCTATATGAATATCACTAACACCCATTTTAAAGGCTTCCAATAACATGGCAGAAACCATTCGGATGATTGGAGCATCATCTGCTGATGCCTCCTCATTACCTTCTGCGCTGACAACTGTGAACTCAGATGCGTTTTCCGCCTCGTCTACATCACCAGCGTAATTCTGGTGAATAATCTGGTTAATGGCAGATGCAGTGGCACAGACTGGCTGGATCTCGCGCCCCAGTATGTGCGGCAGACTGTCTAAAGTCTCAAAATCAAGCGGATCGGAGACTGCCACCGTGAGGTAGATGCCGTCATCAGCGACCGGAACCGCTCTAAAGCGTTTGGCGATATCGTCAGGAATTTTCTCAAATAGATCCGGAGCAATCGGCGTGTGTATGAGATCAATGAAATCCATACTAGAGCTCTGCGCGCATACCTGCGCCACTTGCTCCTCGCTTACGCGGTTATCGCTGATCAAGCGCTCTACTGCACTCTCCCTGCCTTTTAGCTGGCTGCGAACGGAATCAATCTCCTCGGCCGTCACCAGACCAGCTTCTGTTAGGAGTTCGAGCAGGTAATCTTCGTTTGAATACACAGTATAAAAATTTCGCTTGGTTTATAAATCGTAAAAAATCACTTTGATCACAAGTGATCAGTTTGAATTGTTGCAAGACTGGTCAAACGGTTACGTCACGTCAAGCCGCCAAGTTTTTTTTATTATATATTTTAGATATTCTATATATGAACTGTAAATACATGGATCATACTTGCTTTCCTGCTATTCACTTAAATCACTGCACATGACCCCACTCATATATTTTACATTAGTTCTCTCACTTGGGATTTTAGCTCAATGGCTGGCATGGAAATGTAAGCTGCCATCAATTCTACTACTGCTGGCTTTTGGATTTGGACTCAGCTATTTTACAGGTGCAAAGATGGATGACTACATAGCATCCAGTGATGTGCTCCTGTCTGCAGTGGGGTTATGCGTAGCCGTTATTCTCTTTGAAGGTGGACTGACTCTGAAATTTTCTGATCTCAAAGAGAGCGGCGCTCCAATTCTCCGTCTCTGCACCATCGGCGCGGTGGTGAGTTTCTTACTAACCTACGGCTTTGCTCGTTACCTGCTCGGCTACGACTGGCAAGTGGCGTCGATGATGGGCGCCATTCTCGTGGTGACTGGCCCTACTGTGATCGCTCCCCTATTGCGGCATATCAAGCCATCGAGAAAAATAGGTAACGTCGTTAAATGGGAAGGTATCGTAATTGATCCGATAGGCGCAATCCTTGCTGTGCTTGTGTATCAAGTCGCAATCGCAGGAAGTGTAGATGCCGCGATGGACGAAGTGCTTCGTGCCCTGGGTCTTACTTTACTCGTTGGTGTGGTCATGGCCTATGTTTTGGCAAAAATCATCGAGCTCTTACTCAAGCACCATCTGATTCCCGACTACCTGCACTCGGTGTTTTTATTAGCTGTAACCGCAACTGCATTCGCTGCCTCCAATGCTATCCAAGCGGAGTCCGGGCTACTCACCTGCACGGTGCTTGGTGTAGCACTCGCCAACCAGAAGTCTGTTTCCGTAAAACACATCCTCGAGTTTAAAGAGAACCTGCGTGTGCTTATCATATCCGTTCTGTTCATTGTGCTCTCCGGGCGAGTGGAATTGGCCGACCTCCAAGACGCTCTTATTCCCGGACTCCTGTTACTAACTATTCTTGTCATCGTCGTGCGCCCACTCTCCGTATTTAGTGCTAACCTGTTTTCAAAACAGGTTACATTAAAAGAACAAATATTTTTATCAGCGATGGCACCCAGAGGAATCGTCGCTGCAGCGGTCACCGCTATTTTTGCTCTGGAGTTCGACCACGCTGTCACGGCAGGGCATCTATCCGAAAACATCAGTAAGGCGACCGGACAAATGGTGCCCATCGTATTTATCGTCATCATTGGCACGGTAGCGGTGTATGGTATTTTTGCTGCACCCATCGCACGTATGCTCGGGCTCGCCACCAAGGACCCGCGCGGTATTTTATTTGCAGGTGCAGGGCTGTGGACGCGCCTTGCTGCAAAAGCACTACAAGATGATGGTCATGATGTTCTTTTGTTAGATACCAATTACGACAACATTGCTGAGGCAAAATTATTAGGTATTCCCGCTCACCGTGCCAACATCCTCTCAGAATACGTTGAGGATGAGCTTGAGCTTTCTGGGCTTGGTCAGCTTTTGGCGACCACCCCGAACGACGAGGTAAACTCACTCGCGACCCAGCATTTTGTGCACGTTTTTGGCAGGGAATTCATCTGGCAAGTGGCTCCGCACGATGATGACTACCACCACTCCACAGCCGTTGCCTCCCACATGCGGGGACGCATCTCATTCTCATCACGTCCAAAATATAACCGACTCGAGCGCTTTGCCGCGGAAGGTGCTACTATTAAAAAAACAACACTCACCGAGCAATTTTCTTACAATGATTTCAAACAAATGTATGGCGAGGATCATGTGCTCTTGTTTCTCGACAGTGAGGAGCGCGGGCTTCGAGTTGCGCATGATGAGATGCGCGAGCCGGTTACCGGCACCACACTCTACGCATTGATCAAACCGGAAGATGCCTAAGCGCTACGTTAAAACTCTTAAGTCTAAACTCCAAATACCATGTATAATTCTCTGGAAGCGAGGTTGCACGATGTGTTCTGGGAAGCTGAGGGTGGCTCGGCAGAACTACCGTTATTAGAAAAATTTCTGAAAAATCATCTGGGTACTGCTTTGGAAATCGGATGCGGATCAGGTCGACTTATGTTACCTCTCTTGGAAAATGGATTCCTGCTTGAGGGGCTAGATAATTCACAGGAGATGTTGGATATGTGCGCTGAAAAATGCGCCGCACACGAGCCGTTGCTCCACCACGCGGATATGTTAGATTTCTCCACGCGCTCCACGTATTCAGCTATCACGCTTCCCGCGTTCACATTGCAGTTTACTCCCCCGGAGAGACTACCTGAGTTGTTTTCTAACATCCAGCAGCATCTACACGCTGGAGGCGGGCTCTACATCACGCTGTTTATCCCGTGGGCAGAAATCATCGGAGAGCTTGAGGAAAATACCTGGTTTCTTGATCAGGAAACGCCACTCCCTGACGGCAACATCGCTCGCTGCCAAACACGTTTTCAAATTGAACGTCTCTTCCAGCGACTCATTCGCGAACATCGTTATGAGATTGTGGATAAAGGTGATTCTGTAACCAAAACGAGTGAGAGCACTCATCGGCTTAATTGGTACTGGCCCAATGAACTCAGCCGTATTCTTGAGAGCACAGGATTCACGGTGGCCCAGAGAATTGGGGATTTTGATGATGCCGCGCCTTGTGATGAAAATAGCCAAATCATAACGTTTTTCTGTTCGAGGGATGAGGATTAACCCTCAGTTCAGGGTTGCTATTCCCTACCCTACCCACTAGTTCGCGTGGCTACACACGCACACTTTAAATTTCATGTTCCATCTCTTCACCAAGAAAAACGGCAACCTCAAGGACGATTCACTCTCTGGTTTGACCGTTGCCCTTGCCCTTGTTCCCGAGGCAATTGCATTCTCATTTATTGCCGGAGTCAATCCGCTCGTAGGGCTATGGGCGGCTGTGTTTATGGGATTTATCACCTCAGCCTGTGGTGGTCGTCCCGGGATGATTTCAGGTGCAACTGGTGCCATCGCGGTAGTAGCAGGTAAAGCGGTGCAAGAAGGCGATAAGATAGAGCCCGGACTCGGGCTCCAGTGGTTATTTGCTGTTATCATCCTAGCGGGCGTGATCCAGATTCTCTTTGGTGTGCTCAAGCTCGGCCGATTCATTCGGCTGGTCCCCCACCCTGTGATGATTGGTTTTGTAAACGGCTTGGCCATCGTCATTTGTATGGGGCAGTTCGGCTTCTTCAAAAGTGGCGGCGAGTGGATGCAGGGTAATGCTCTGTTTCTCATGATCGGACTGGTGGTCCTGACCATGGCCATCATTCAGTTTTTTCCGAAGCTTACCAAAACGATCCCATCCACTCTTGCTGCTATCCTAATCGTGGGACTTATTTCCTATTTTGGTCTCGGCGCACGCACCATTAGTGACGTGCTTAAAGACGGGGGCGGCGATGGCACCCTGCTTGGCTCATTCCCTCCGTTCCGCATCCCGGAAGGAGTTCATTTCATGGATCACTGGCAATTCCTTCTCACAACCGCCTTCGTCGTCGCCATGGTCGGTATCATCGAATCCCTGATGACGCTTCAGCTCATCGATGAAATCACTGAGACCCGCGGTCAAGGAAACCGCGAATGTGTCGCTCAGGGTGGCGCCAACATTCTCTCCGGCCTCTTTGGTGGTATGGGCGGCTGCGCGATGATCGGCCAATCGCTGATCAATATCAAATCCGGGGGTCGAGGTCGCACATCCGGTATCGTCGCGGCACTCGCGCTTGCAGCGTTCATCATGTTCGGTGGACCCGTCATTGTGCAAATCCCCATCGCGGCTCTGGTTGGCGTCATGTTTATGGTCGTGATCGGCACTTTTGAGTGGTCGACGTTCAAGAGCTTTGGAAAAATCGCCCCATCAGAAATGCTCATTATCATCACAGTGACTTTGGTCACCG
>JABHEX010000186.1 GCA_018676385.1 Akkermansiaceae bacterium | reverse complement strand
GTAGGTGACGATCTCACCATCGTCTGGGATATCATTAATATCGATATCAAATCCGAATAGATCACGTGTTGTGTGCACATACTCGCGTTTGTTGAGTCGGCGCATCTTGATCTCGCCGCCGTGGTCGGTGAGGCGTTTTCTAGCATTGTTTACGGAGCCCGTTAGGGTGTCGAGAAATACGGCGAGCTCTTTATCATCTGGAAACTCATCAGCCTCTACCGGTGGCATATCGCCGCCGTTGAGCTGGTCAAGCACGTCTTGCCAGCGCTGTGCAGTGTCGTTGTTAGTAATACTCCAGTTGACCTGATCAAAACGAATGTCTGCTTCCTGTTCATCAGGGCCGTGGCATTCGATGCAAAATTCTTTGAGGAAAGGCTGCAGTTTTTCCTTCGGTAGGTGAGTTGGTTGTGGGGTAGCCTCAGCAAACTTGGTTGTAGCTGAATTAGTGGGATCGGCCGCAGCGGGGCGTGTGACTGCTAGAACAGCACAGGTCACCGTAAGTGCGATGAGTAATAAACATTTCATCGGGAAGAAAACTAGCTGATTAATTCAGGGATAATATTGGTGCTGTGGCTGAATTTGTCAGTCTTGATGCCAGCCTGCTGCATCAAGGTTAGCCAGTAATTTGCTAGGGGCGTGTTTTGTTTAGGAAGGGCAATGTGTCGGCCGTGTTTGATGTCCTTGGCGGCTCCTCCTGAGAGGATAGCGGGAACGTTTTTGAGTTCATGACCGCTGCGCAGGTTTGAGCCGTAGGAGACGATGCAATTATCGAAGAGGCTTGATCCATCGATGTCCTTCGCCTCTTTGAGTCGATCAATGAAGTGAGCAAATAATGCCGAACATTTTTTGTCACGCTCACGGGACGCGAGGATACGGGGTTGGGAAAATCCGTAGTGGCTGAGCGAGTGAGCCTTAAGTTTCATTCCCATACCCATGAGTAACGAACAAACGGGCTGACGGTAGGTGACAACATTGGTCATGCCGGTTTGGAGGGCAATGATGATCATGTCATACATCAAGTGAATCGCTTTCTCACCCGTGATGCCCTCTGGGGGTGATGAGAATGGGGCTTTTGGTTTGGGGATATCGGCCCACTTGGCCTGACGCTCTAGACCTTTCTCGACTTGTCGGATTCCAGTGAAATATTCGTCTAGCTTTTCCCGATCGCTTTTGCTGAGTGTGCGTTTCATGCCACCTCCATCGATACGGACTAGATCGAGAATACTTTGCTTTTTTATGAGGCGGGCGTCGAGTTCAGCGCGGGAATCTCCTGGATGGGCAAAGAGTGTATGAAAAAGATCGAGTGGTCGATTGATGCCGGGGATTGGTTTGCCAGCTTCATCCCAGGAGAGTGAAAGACCGCGACCATGACCAGAGTTTTGTGAGCCGTCAGCTTCCTTGGCGGAGAGGACGAGCGACTGGAAACGGGTGTCTTTTCCAAGATGCTCTGCAACTATTTGGTCGCATGAAATCGAATTATGGAAGCGCTTGCCAGGTGTGCCGGCTACGTTGGCTCCAGTGAGGTAAGAAACACTGCCTCCGTGCGGGTCAGTAGCGCCGATGTTTGTCAGATTGGACACCATGGTTATATCATTCATATGACGGGCGAGGGGAGACAACCCCTCGGTCATACCGATTTCGGCAAAAGAGCCTGCTTTTTTGGGATAAAAAGTGTTTTTGGTAAAACCGAAACCACCGCCAAGGAAGATCATACGCTTGGGTGGTGATGGTGAAGATGTGTCAGCACCTACTTTAGCGGCGACGGATTCCAGGAAAGGGAGCGCAAGAAATGAGCTGCCCATTCGGAGAAATGAGCGCCTGCTGGTGGTGTGGGTGAAGTATGGCATTAAATTGATACAATATGTCTAAGCTAGTTACGGTGATTTTCATGATTTATTATCCTCTTTTTTTAGGATGGTTTACCATATTGTATGGTCTTAATTTTTTAATCTATGTTTAGTTCACGTATGTCAGGTGTTTTTGTAATTTTCTGGGCGGTGGTTTTTTGGGCTGTAGTCAATTGTCATGCGGATCAGGGGCCACCACGTCCGGAAAAGCCGAATGTCGTGCTCATACTAACTGATGACCTTGGGTGGCAGGATGTGAAGTGTTATGACATAGGCAAACCATCGCCGATGGAGACACCTCATGTGGATGCCTTAGCAAAGAGGGGGGTAAAATTCTGGCAGGCTTATTCCCCAGCACCAACCTGCGCACCGTCACGATGCGCCATTATGAGCGGTAACCACCCGGCGAGGGCGCAGAAGACACATGTTGTCGGTGGAGCGCCCCCAACGCCGAACCACAAAGCTGCTTGGAAAGTAATAGCCCCATGGTACAGCGGGCGTATGCCTGCTAATGAGGTAACCTTGGCGAAGGTCTTAAGGAGAAATGGTTACACCACTGGTCACGTGGGTAAGTGGCACATGGCGATTGATCATCATGCCTTTCCCCAGCCTGAAGATCAGGGTTTTGATTGGACGAGGAGTGATCGTGGTGCGCGTGCTTCAATGAAGCCCAGCCGTATCGATGGATTTGCGGCCAACACAAAAGGGGATAAATTTAAACTCGATGCTAATGGCTTTCCATACCATGCCAACAGCGAGAACGCGTTAACCTTTCTGAATGAACAGAAAGACAAACCATTTTTCTTGTATTATGCAACCTGGCTTGTGCACTCACCGATTCATACCCGCAGTAAGCAGTTGCTTGATAAGTATTGTAACAAACTCAAGATCGATCCTGCGACGCTGAAAGCCAAAGGGTGGGCAGGTAAGGGGCAGACAAACCCCTTTTATTGTGCGATGGTTGAGGAGCTTGATTATTACGTCGGAAAGGTTTTTGATTACTTAGATAACACCGATGATCCACGTTGGCCTGGGCATAAGCTATGTGAAAATACCTATGTGATTTTCACTTCTGATAATGGTGGAATGGAGGGACACCCGGGTGAGGTCTATACAGATAATTACCCACTCGATAAAGGGAAAATCAATGCGATGGAGGGAGGGATTCGAGTGCCACTTATCATCACGGGACCCAAGGCGCCGAAGAATGTGGCTTCTGATGTGGTGGTCAACGGGCTCGATTTTTATCCAACGATTCTCTCCCTTGTTGGTGCAAAAATCCCCGAAGGAAAGAATATTGATGGTTGTGATTTGACTGGTTTGTTAGAGAAGCCTGATGCTCATGAGCGTGTGAAGCACGCCGATGGTTCCGTCCGAGATACGATGATGTGGCATTTCCCAAACAGTGCGGCGATGGAGAGCGCGATCAGGATCGGCGGCTATAAACTGATTCGTAATTACGCACATATGGGAGACCCGCGTACTCCGGAGCTTGAGCTCTACGAGCTGTATCGAACAGCCAATGGAAAACAGAAGCGGGTCGACATCGAGGAGGCGCACAATCTAGCGGGCAAAATGCCTAAGTTGACCAAGGAGATGAATGCTAAGCTTACGGAGAGGTTGGCTGAGATGCAGGCGAGCTATCCTTATCTAAATCCTCACTACCGGAGACCTCTTGCCGGCAAAGATAAAGTTTGTGATGTCACGTCTTTTCGAGTGGATGGTCGGAATGTTGAGATATCCTATAGGGAAAAGGGAGCTAAGGTCGTGCGGGCGGATTTGATTTACACACTCAATGGTGGTAAACGCTACGAGGAATGGTTCCGTATTCGAGCTGTGCTGGCACCTGGGTGCAAAGCAACTGCAGTTCTGCCGAAGGGCACGACGCACTATGTGTTTAATCTCATCGATGAGAACCAGTTCCTACGCAGCCACCCCGAGTTGCCGGACATGGGGCAGCTCCGGAAAACAAAATCGACTTACTCGGCGCATGCGCTGGATGTCAAAGCTAAGGCTGAACCGACGCCGCCAAAGGGTGCTGTAAGAAAAAAAACTTAAACCTGATACGCAGTGGGTTTATAATATGGTCAACGGCAAGCAACTCAAACTTGATGTTTTTCGCCGAAGAATTATTCAGTTTCAAACGATAAACACGCTGTGTTTGTAGTCTATCATGGTGGTAGTTGGAGGACAGGGGAGGCGAGCTGGCACTACCCGGACTGTGCCTACTGAAGAAGCCGAATGCCACAGTGCTTTATGAACTCTACTTCAAATGTGCTGGCTATCTGTGCCCCTTCAGACACATCACGAGTAATCTGCCGCCGATTATTACTTTTTTAGGCGATCAATTCTACGTCAAGCATGGTTAATCTCGTTAGTGTATCGTTCCTGATTGAAGGTGAGGGCTTTCAAGTCCGCCGTTAAACATCCTCTAAAATGAGGAGAATATTCACATCGATCTATCGTATACTTAGTCATGGCCCGCCTGACTTTCTCACTTTTGCTGATCCTGACTCTCTGCAGTATATCTATCTCTGCCGAGAATAGCTTAGTTACTTATACCAAGCTTGATCAAGTTCCTCAATCTGCCAAGGCACTCTGGGAGAGCTATGATTCTAGAGTTGAGCCGCTCGACATTAAGATTCACCACGAGTGGAAAAAGGATGGTGTTGTCTCGCGTCTCGTCACTTTTAAGGTTGGCACATTCAAAGAGACCGATGCCCGTATTGCCGCCTACTATTGCTTTCCGGTGAACGGCAAAAAGAACCCTGCCTTTGTATGGAGTCATGGCGGGGGGCAGCGGGCCGACCGCAGACGTGGCCACTACTTTGCCACTCAGGGGTTTGCGACCGTTGACATCAACTGGCTTGGTCGCCCGCTCGAAGTCGATCTTGATCCCGAAAACAAATGGGGAACTGATTGGGGGAAAATTGATCCATCTCAAGGTCCTAACTTCTACCCGAAGGCCCTGCGCAAAGGATGGAAGCGCGATTTACGTCCCGATGAATACAGCGTCGATCCGATCATTAGCCCGCGTAACTCAAACTGGTTTATGCTTACTCTAGCGGCTCGACGTGCAATCACTTTTCTCGAGCAACAACCTGAAGTCGACGCAACAAAACTCGGCTTCACTGGCTTTTCGATGGGCGGCACGATCACTTCAATGACCGCCACGGACAAGAGACTGAAAGCTGTTGCTCCATTTGTCGGGGGCACTGGATTTCTCCATGAGAATTACCCCGGCATGAGTAGTGGAAGTGTTATACGCAACATCGGAGACCTCGAACTCTACAAAAACACAGTTGACCCTGCTGCCTACTGGAAGGATGTGAAAATTCCCGTCATTTTTATTACTTCGTCAAATGACTTTCATTCTGGCTTTCATCGCATCTACCGGTCCATGGCGCTTCTTCCGCATAAGAATTGGCGAATCACCGGAAATATGCATGCCAACCATGGCCCGGGCCCTGAACAATGGATTATGCTCAACCATTGGTTCAAACAGCACCTCGCTGGTGATCAATTAAATATCCCCGTGACTGCGCCATCGACCTTCAAAATCGAAAATGATACCGCCTGTTTCACCGTAACTCCAGCTCAGCAAGATCGACTAACAGAAGTTGAAATCTACTACAGCTACGACCCGAACTGCGTCACCCGATTCTGGAAAAGAGCTCCCGCAAAAAAAGAAGGAGCAACATGGAAAGCTGACATCAAAGTCTACCCCAAGCTCCCGCTATTCACCTTCGCGCTGTGCCGATACAAGCTCGCTATGTCTGAGCCCCTTGAGCGCGGCAACACCACGAGCACCTTCGCGCTAAACTCCAATCTCCGGACGCACATACCAGACGACATCAACCTCACCGTAATTGCAAAACTACCCAAATCCGGCCTCATCGACGATTTTAAAAACGGCACCAAAAAATGGTCGTCCCGCGACCAACACTCGATCAAAACCTACAAGTTTCAGGACCCAGAGCTCGACACCAACTCGAGTCGCAAACTTGCCCTCACCTTCAGTCTCAAGAAGGATCAACCTCTCCTTCTCGCGCTTGGTGCCGAGAGCAAATTCCTCGGCGGCGGTAGAGATCTAGGTAGTTACTACCACGGTCGCCAAATTACTGGCGATGGCAAAACGACCATCATGCTCACCCCCGCTGACTTTAAAATCAGGGGGGGCAAAAAAGGAAAAGCTCTCGAGTGGTCGAAAATTGCCACCTTCTCCATCAATCTTAAGGACCAGAAAACGAAGCAACGAATCAAACTCACCGACACGAACGCAGGTCAAGTTCTCCAGCGTATCGAACTGGTGAAGTGATATCGCTTACATATACCTATGTCGATTATACCGCCAATGATGAAATATATACCGCTTATCTTGCTTCTCGTAAGCTCCACGCTGTCGGCTCAAGGCAATAAAGTAAACAACTTGTTAGATCGGCCAAAGATTACGCCCAAACCCTACCAATGGACAACGGATCATATGCAGGTTGGTGTCCGCTGGCAGCCGTTTATTGGTCGACCCAAAAACAATGCGGCGGACGCCCTACGCCCAGTCATCTCACAGTTCAGTAGCTATGTTCAGTTTTGGGTTAGCTGGGCATCCATGGAGCCGACCCAGGGGCATTGCGATTACAAAAATAAACCATCGGCTGGGCTGCAGGCGATCGAAAAAGCCGTTGGCCATTGCAACAAGCTCGGTCTGAAGGTGGAGTTTGTATTTTTTCATGCACCAGCTTGGGCGACCATTGAGGGTAAATCAGGTGGGCACCGACCCAAGCCTGGGCTTTACGAGCAGTATGTTAAGCGCATTGCCACTCACTTTAAAGGACGTGCCCACGCCTACCAGCTGGCTCACGAAGCGAACCTGCAGGGGATGATGAAGGGTGCAGACATGGATTTTTACATTAACGATGTCTTTATTAATGGCGCTAAATCTGTCCGGTCTATTTACGATACCGAGCCGCGCACGCCGGTGCTCATATCTACTTCTGGCATGTCTCCCTGCGAGGGCTGTGGCACAACCATGGGGCTAGGAAGCAAGGGTGGAAAGGCGGTGAATACGTTCTACGACATGCTCACAGCCACGCCGGAGCTGATGAAGTTAGTTGATGCGCTTAATCTCAATATTTCTGATCAGAACGACGGTTACGGGAATATGGACGGTCACTATGTGACCTCGTGTTGGGGTAACTATGATCTCGTCCGTGGTAAGCTCGACTCCCGTGGCTACGCATCCAGAGGAATACTGGCATCAGAATCGTGGATCTCATGGGACGGCAGTGGTCAAGCTGTGGATGTCAATGGCGATGGTGTTAAAAACGAAAAGGATGCCTACGAGAAAACGATTACCATCTTCGGTCAGTGTCTGGAACGCGGACTCAACACCATGAACCTTCCGTGGTCGGACAACTCCAGCGGCTGGTCGATGGGGCTGACCAAACGACTCGACTACAATGGTCGGGTAAAAAAGCTGCGACCGGATATTGTGGTGCCGTCTAACAATGGTGGACCGGATG
>JABHEX010000013.1 GCA_018676385.1 Akkermansiaceae bacterium | reverse complement strand
TGGTCAACGCCACCGCTCCCGACCTATCAGGAAAACTCCCTTCCCTCGCCCCATCAAATACCATAACCGGCACGGTCAGTTCTTACTTTTCAGAAAAATACCAACTCAATCCAGCGGCAAAGGTCGCCGTCTGGTCGGGTGATAACCCATGCAGTCTCGTTGGCATGGGCGCCGCATCCAGCGGCAAGATGGTCATTTCCCTCGGCACCAGCTACACGCTTTTCGCCGCCATGGAAAGACCGCTAACAGATCCTAACGGATTTGGCCACGTCTTTGGCAACCCCTGTGGTAATTTCATGAGCCTGATCTGCTTCAGCGAAGGAGCACTCGCTCTGGAAAAACTCCGCAGTGAGCTCGACATCACATGGGAGCAGTTCAGCGACGCCGCTCTCAGCCAGGAAACCAGCCCCGTGCGCAGTCTGCTCGATGAGCAATTCATCAATATGAAAACTCACAGCAACTGGATGGGCGAAACACCTAACACCATATATGTCACCGGCGGAGCATCGCAGAACCAAGGCATCTGCCAAACCATCGCCAATATTTTCAATGCCAACGTTCAACGCATGGGTACAAGCGCCTCCGCATCACTCGGAGCCGCCATGCGCGCCGCACACGCCACCAATGAGTTCTCCCTCAGTCAACTTGAGGAAAAATTTACCCAACCAGCACAGGATTCACTCATCACCCCAACCAATTAACCAGCCAACCAATTAACCAACCTAATACCATGTCCCGACCCGTCACACTCTTCACCGGCCAATGGGCCGACCTCTCCCTCGCAGATCTCCTTCCAAAAGTCAAAGAAATGGGCTACGACGGCGTGGAACTCGCCTGCTGGGGTGATCACTTCGATGTCGATGCCGCCCTCGCCGATGATTCTTACGTTGCCAATAAATGGGAACTCCTTCAGGAAAATGGCCTTGATTGCTACTCGATCTCCAACCACCTCGTTGGACAAGCGATCTGCGACAAGGTCGATGAACGCCACATCGCCATCCTACCAGAAAGTGTCGTCGGTGATGGCGATCCTGAAGGCGTCAGCCAACGCGCCGCCCAACACATGGCCAACACCGGACGAGCACTACGCAAGCTCATAGACGCTCGGCCCAGTGGTAAACACCCCATCACACCATCAGTCAATGGTTTCACCGGCTCATCCATATGGCATGCACTCTATTCATTCCCACCCACCTCACAGGAATACCTGCAGGCAGGCTTTGACGATTTCGCCAAACGCTTCACCCCCATCCTAGATGTCTTTGAAGAAGTCGACGTCAACTTCGGCCTCGAAGTCCACCCGACTGAAATAGCCTTCGATATCGCCTCCACAGAACGTGCCATCGATGCCGTTAATGGCCACAAACGTTTCGGCTTCAATTACGACCCATCACACCTCGGCTACCAAGGCGTAGATTACGTCAAATTCATCCGCACCTTCTCTGATCGTATAAACCACGTGCATATGAAGGACGCTTGGTGGGGCCATGGTGACGGCACTGTTGGCGTGTTTGGTGGTCACACTGACTTCGCAGATGCACGCCGCTTCTGGGATTTCCGCTCTGTCGGTCGCGGTGATATCAACTTTGAGGAAATCATCGTAGCTCTCAACGACATCGGTTACGAAGGACCTCTCAGCGTTGAATGGGAAGACGCCCGTATGGATCGTTTCCACGGCGCCGCCGAGTCTTGCAACTACACCCGCAACGTCGACTTCCCTCGCAATAGCGGTGGACTATTCGACTCCGCATTCGACCAAGAAAACCAATAACGTCATTTATTTTCAATTACCTACTAACTATTAAAAAGCCATGTCTTCACCACAACCATTAAAAGTAGCAATGATCGGCGGCGGCGCCGGTGCCTTTATCGCCAATCCACATCAAAAAGCTATCCACTTCGATGGCACACGTAGGGTCCACTCGGTAGCTCTGCACCCAGATCCAGAAATCGCTATGAACGAGGCCAATAATTGGCCTTACCCAGTCAAGGGTTATACATCCTATGACGAGCTGTTTGCCGATCAGGCAAACCTCCCAGAAGATGAACGCGTTGACTATGTTCTCATCGTGACACCGAATTTCGTGCACTTTGATCCCGCGATGAAAGCCCTCGAACTTGGTCTCCCCGTGATGTGTGAGAAGCCACTCACCGTGAACCTTGAGGAAGCCGACCTGCTCGTTGCCAAGGCACGTGAAAAAAACGTTCCGTTCTCTGTAGCGCACACCTACCTCGGTCACTGGTCGAGCTGGTTTAGTCGCCACATCGTGCAAAGCGGCCTGCTCGGTGAAGTCCGCTGGGTCGATTCCTATTATATCCAAGGCTGGCTTGCCGACAAGCTAGAGGAATCCGGCCAACAACAAGCCGCATGGCGCACCGACCCCAAAAAAGCCGGCGGCAGCGGTTGTGGTGGTGACATCGGCACCCATGCCCTGATGCAACTTCGATTTGTAACCGGTCTTGATGTTGAAAAGGTCTCCGCCCGACTCGATAAGTTTGTCCCAGGACGACCCATCGACGACCACTTTACCACCTACGGTGAACTGTCCAATGGAGGAAAGTGCCTAGTCCGAGCATCGCAAATCTGCATTGGCCACAAAAACGACCTCGGCATCATGATCGCCGGCACTAAAGGCGCTCTCAAATGGAGTCAGGAAGACCCAGAGAAAGTCACCATCCTCCTGCAAGATCAGCCTGATCGAACATACTGGCGCGGACAGGTATCGGCCAACGATGGATTCCTCGGCGATATTCCGCAGTGGCTGCTCGATGAGCCGACCATACCAGCAGGCCATGGTGAAGCCTTCCACGATGCTTACGCCCGTCTCCACCGCGAGTTTGAAAAAGACGTCCGCGCATACAAAGCAGGTGACAGCTGGAGCTGTGATGGCAGTAAATATGCTAATATCGACGATGGCCGTATGGGGCTAGCATTCATCGATGCCGCGCTCAAATCGGATGCCGCTGATGGCGCATGGGAAGTGGTTACGAAGAGTTAAATCAATTCTTCGGCATTCAATTCGCCAAGAATATCCCTACCCGATATCAGCCCCAACATTTCAAGCTCGGCAGCTAATACCTGCCGAGCTTTTTTACCGCGCTTGTCTAACCTGCCACAATGTGTGCAAGACGCAAATCCACGGTAGTTATCGGTTTTTTGTGGGTCATTTGCCTCATTTACAAGCGTGAGCAAAGGACGAGGGCGATCGCCGCTCACTGGCAAAATAACCAGCGGATGAATCCAGCAAGTCAAAGGTTTATCAAACCAAGGATGCCTGCCCTGCCGCACAGAGTGCATTTGAATTCGGCAGCGACCTTCTTTATCAAGGAAGACACAGCGTGTTTTTGGGAAATGCTCAGGATAGTCTACAGCCAGTTCCACGGGTTTCGCATCGCGAGTTGCCGTCTTCAATGAGCGACCTCCACGTGACGCAATAATTGCTTTAGCAGGCATATTAAC
>JABHEX010000185.1 GCA_018676385.1 Akkermansiaceae bacterium | reverse complement strand
GTAACTGTTTCAGACAACTGTGCGAAAATAACCTCATTAATCGTGCTAGAAGCTGATAATTGGGCCACAACTCTATCTTCAAAAGATTTGGCCATGTGTATATGAGCTCTTGAAGTAAAAGTAAATTGCAATGCAATTAATGAAATTACTATCGAAATAAGCAACACTTGGAGAAGAGCGACTCCGAACTGATCAGCCCAACGGTTCATAAATTAACTCCAGCCACTAACAATAGCAATCATCCTCAGGCTTTGGCTTGGTTGACTTGCCCTCATCATCGCGCTGCCTCAACCTTGGCCCAGAATATCTCGAAACCAAACCGGGAACACCCGGCGCCAAGTTGGCTCGCAACTCATATTGGGCTCCCTCGGCCTCGAACACAAACCGCACTTTTTCAGGGGGAAACGGTAAATTCATTGCATTGTATGAAGGGAGCCACTGAGGTGGTTTAGGCGGTACTAGATCTTCTACACCGGATTTATCTTCAATTGAGCTCCAGCCGAAATATTCGAATTTAGGCGCATTAACTCCCTTAAACAAAACAAGGGTCTCAGGAAATTGCAAAGATTCTTGCGTTGATCTCAGCACGTCTGCAATCATAGGCTTTTCTTCATACACAACGTCAAAAGTAAAATCTGATCTCTGAACTACAGAAAGCCTGATCACTGATTGATATTCTTTATCAAATATTGATTTTGTGGATACACCCACAAAGCCATTTCGATTGCCTTCAAAGAATATGCCTGGTTTGTTATCGCTGCCGCTAACGATGTAAGGAATCATGGTGTCCAGCACTTCATGCACTAACATTAAGTCACGCACTTTTTGTGTGGCCTGATCAAATTTACCTAGCTGTCCATCCCATCGTTTAGAGAATAAACTGTAGGCGCTAGACCCAATGAGAATAATCGATGAAAGTAAGACCATAGTCACGAGCATCTCAATTAAGGTAAACCCTTTGTGCGGTTTTACCATGCCAATTCCTTAAACTGGTAGTCACGTGTTGAGGAACCAAGCTGAAATTGGACATCAACCTGCACAAGATAGTATCTCAAGTCCTCAAACAAACCGCTATCTTCCATCAGGATGGGGGATGGAAAGCCTACATGTGTACGAGAGGACTTCCAGCGATAATTGACCTCCCCATAACGGCCCTCCCCGAAACTACTCTCTAGATGAGAAGTTTGTCTCACTTGGTCAGAAATGAGTTGCCTTACAGGAATAACCACTACTGAAATATCTAGAGATTTTTCAGCCTTGCTGCTTGTCAGTAATGCCCCACGATAAACCATCGTCATCACAGCAATGGTTATGAATAGAATGAACCCAGCCAGCAATACTTCGAGCAACGTAAAGCCCTGTTGCTGTCTAGGAAACATCGGTTACCGCTGCCAAATCAGATGTGCGACGACGAAATAAAGAGCTTAGGTCGAGGGTTTGGGATTTGCCTCGAACTTGAACGCCTATCGCAAAAAGGTTAGGCAGCCCATTGCTGTTGAAGGTTACTTGTTGAGGCTCGAACAGCAGATGCTCATAATTAACTGAGCTAATAAGCTGGTCGTTCGAGCCGATCAACTTAGCTTGATTTTGGTCTAGAGACAGAACCAAAGGTTGACCAGAGGTAAAGGCGCGAACACCTGACTTTTTTACGAGGTTGTAAACTGAAATAACCTCTGTCTGAGCCTCTGCGCGAGCGACTCCGCTGACCACGCCGCCGCCGACCAAACCTAATACAGTCATCATAATGGCAATAACCACAAGCAACTCTATCAGGGTAAATCCTCTGGCAGGTGGCTGAGATGGCATAGTTTAAAAACCCACCTCGTTTACTGATACGATACTCAGCAGCATGGTGACCACCACGCCGCCAACAATACCTCCCATAACTAGGATTAACGCAGGCTCCAGCAATGAAGTCATGCGATCAACCGCAGACTCAAACTCACGTCTGGCTCGTGCACTAATTTCGCCAAAAACAGGGGCCAGCTCACCACTCTCCTCGCCAACCTCGATCAACGACATTGAGAAATCATCGAATACCGGACTAGTCCGCAAAGCGGTGGACAATGTTGCCCCTTTTTTGACTCGATCTTTAGCTGAGATCAAGCCCTGCTTTAGTTCTCGATTTTTAATGCTACCAACTGCCATTTCTAAACAGCGATCAATGAGGATACCCGACTCCAGCATTAGCGTTATAGCAGTGTTAAATCGAATACGCTCAACCCGAGTGATCATGCCGGAGAACCCCGGCACCCGAGCAATAAAAGCATCAATCGCAGCAGCGCTAG
>JABHEX010000184.1 GCA_018676385.1 Akkermansiaceae bacterium | reverse complement strand
TTGAGATCATCGAGACACTAAAGCTAAATATGAGTTTGAACTTATAGAACCAACTTTCTAAGAGTATTAAAATACTATTCAATTTATAATGTCTCAACACTTTATGGTGCAGAAGTCGACGGGACAATTCGTAGGTTCTCTCAGACAAAGTAGATCAAAGGTCACGCCATTGAGCCTCTGCCTACAGAACTCGTGTGCAATGTCTAATTGTGTGCGGCCCTAACTGAATACCGCCAAGATTCTGGGGTGAGCCGGAAATCTTGCATGCAGTGTAATTGCAATACGGATCAAAGAGACCTTATATGCTCATCTATCGGACAGCATATGTATTGTTACCCCTGGCACCACAGCACCTGCATACGGCCCTTTGTCATACCTCATGGGTTGTTGTGTAATTGCTGGTTGCTAGGATTAAATCAGCAGTCTTGAAGCTGAACTGGTGCTCGCAGGCGCTGCAAATAATGTCCATTCGATTATTAGATACCAAGGATAACTTCGTATTCATGTCATACCCTAAGACGTCAGAATGACGCATACTTTTGCAATCAAAGCAATCGCTACAACTGCGACAAGGATTTTGTTGGCAGACATAGTAAACATATCAGCTTAAGTCCCACGCTTTATTAAACCACTGTCAAAGCATTGGTGACACGGTCCCATAATCGCCCTGCCCTCTTCAAGCTTGTTTTATCTGGAAGTACTCCTGCTGATCTGGATGGATTCCTTCGCTATTTCCATAACGTATTAGATAGCTATCTATAGCTATGCATTTATTCCCATTAAGTTTAAAAAAGATAAATAAAATTTTAAGAGGTTAAATATGTCCGCGACATTCGATCAAGAACTTGAAGACCGCCTTGTTCGGTATACGGCAATAGACAGCCAAAGCAATGAGGATTCCACAACATCCCCTAGTACCACAATTCAATTCGATATGTTGCGCCTACTCGAGGCGGAACTCGTGGAGATTGGGGCGCATAATGTCGAGTTAACAGATTATGGCGTTGTCCTCGCAACAATTCCAGGCACTGTTTCTGGCCCAACAATTGGATTTCTTGCACATGTAGATACAGCACCTCAATATAATGCCACTAGGGTTAAACCACGCGTGATCCGGGGCTACAATGGTGGAGAAATTACCTATCCTGATGCGCCAAACTTAATTTTATCACCAGATGAATTTCCCTATCTGGCAGAAAAAGTTGGTCAAGATATCGTCACAGCGTCCGGCACCACGTTGTTAGGAGCCGATGACAAGGCGGGGGTTGCAATTATCATGACGGCCGCACGTCATATGCTTACTAATCCTGATGTTCCACATGGTCCCATTAGGATCGCTTTCACTCCCGACGAAGAAATTGGAAGAGGTGTATGCACCGAACTCCCAAAGGACTTTGCCGCCGATTTTGCATATACATTTGATGGTCAAGCGATTGGAGAAATCGAATATGAGAGCTTTTCAGCAGACGCTGCAATCGTCATAATCAAAGGCGTTTCGATCCATCCGGGACTTGCAACCGGTAAAATGGTGAGCGCAATTCAATTAGCATCGAAAGTAATCACGACCCTACCGCAGGCCACAATGACTCCAGACACAACCGCTGACCGCGATGGATTTATCCATTCAACTGAAATGTGCGGTGACGCAGCTGAAATGAAGATCAAATTTATCCTCCGGGATTTTGAGCGTGATGGTCTCGCTCAAAAAGGCCAATTGCTCGAGAAAGTTTGTGCGGCAGTTCAGGCATCAGAACCTCGTTGCAAGATCACCTGCACGATTAAGCCACAGTACCGCAATATGCGCTATTGGTTGGAAAACGATATGGCACCCGTGCACCTTGCTTGTGATGCCGCGCTGGCTCAGGGTATCAATCCGGTCTCCGTCCCGATTAGAGGCGGTACAGATGGTTCGCGATTAACTGAATTGGGTGTGCCAACACCAAATCTTTTTACTGGTATGCAGAATATCCATGGCCCACTTGAATGGATTTCTGTTCAAGACATGGCAAAGGCAACGGAACTTTGCATTTCCATATCTCGCTTTGCAGTTCGGCCTCAGCAATAAAGTGAAAACAAACTAAAGAAATCCAGAGGCAAATCATGAATTTCTCTAATAAAGTCGTTCTTATAACCGGAGGGTCGCGCGGGATCGGCGCAGCAACTGCACGTAAAGTCGTTTCGTCCGGTGGAATGGTGGTTATTCACTACCGTTCAGATAAAGCAGCAGCCAATAATCTCGTCGCCGAACTGGGAAGCGATAACTGCTACCTTGTCAGGATGGACCTCGACACGCCTGGTGCAGCCAACATTATTTGGCAGGATGCTCTTGTTTGGAAGGATAAGATCGACGTAGTAGTGAATAATGCCGGTATATTTCTAGATGAAAATCGTGAGGGTTCCAATGAAAATTGGCAAAAACTGTGGTTGCAAACTCTGCAGGTAAATTTGATTTCAGCCGCGGACCTATGCCGCGAAGCGATAAATTATTGGCAGCGTGCTCAAGTCAGTGGAGCAATAATAAATGTAGCAAGCCGTGCAGCATTTCGAGGTGACGATCCGGATCACTGGGCCTATGCCGCTTCAAAAGGTGGGCTTGTTTCACTAACCAAAACCTTGGCACGCGCCTACAGTGGGCAAGGGATTTACACTTATTGCGTGGCACCCGGTTTCGTGATGACAGATATGGCGGAATCCGCATTTGATCAGGATCCGACACTGCGGGATCGGCTTATCCAAGACATCCCACACGGTGACATTGCGCCAGCTGATCAGGTTGCCAATGCAATTTGTTTTCTAGCATCTGGTCTGGCAACGCACGCAACAGGCCAGACACTTGATATTAATGGCGCTTCCTACGTACGTTAGCGTTCCCTTTTAATAACGATATTACTTCTTCGACCTAGTCTCTATTTGGGCAAACTAGTTTTCAGAGGTGTTGAATAAGGCGCAAAGCGGAGCAACAGATATACCTCACCAAGTTCTAATCCTCATACTCGGTGTGGCCATTACGCATGAACTCACGAGCCACAGCCTGAACTTTGGAGATATCTGCAACCTAATGCAGGTCTTCACTTATCTGAAAGTTCCCTATTTATTGCAAATCTTACATCTGCCAAGCGTTTGATAAACAGCGCAGTTGCTTCGGACTGGTAGTCTCCACTCTGAGGATTCAGAAGGTCTCTAAATGTTTTTGCAGGAATTACCAGGTATGAACCTGCCTTCTCACAAATTACAGTTGCAGACCGATCTTTTCCATCCAAGAGGGCCATTTCTCCTAAAAGTTCACCTGCTAGCAAATGACCAACAGTTTGCTCCTCTGAGCTCCCATAATTTTTTACTACTTTTACAGCTCCACTTTTTATGAGGTATGCAGAAATTGATGGATCGCCCTCCTCAAAAATCATGTCACCCTTGCGCATAGTTTTAGTAGTACAAGCTGTGGTTAATTTCGTCAGTTCTTCTTCACTTAATGCTGAAAAACTCTCTTCAAGGTATGAACTTCGGATTTTCCGCAATTCCACAAGACATCCAATTACCGTAGGGATAGTAATTGCCAAATTATAACCCATGTGCAGCACCGGACGTCCAGGCATACCATCAAAGCCAGTTAACTGCTCTAACATGCCATCGTTCGCTAAAATTCCAAATTTTCCACCAGCTTGATAGAAATTAAGCATGTCCTCTTGAATACCCGCTGGAACAGCCATGAATTTGTTTCCATCAAGTTGTACCGTAGCCCACAGTTGCTTGAACCCTGGTAAAATTGGCGTTTGATCAAAATAGTAGAAGTATGTGATTGTAAGGTGTTCCACTCCATGCCAGCTTAAACATATCAAAGCGATAAGAAGCCAAACGTTATGCACAAAATAAAATAAAACTAGTGCAGTACCAAAATACCCAATTAATTCCCACACTAGATGCACAATTTCCAAATCGAGCTGCCCGAATATAGCGCACGCTGCCGGACCCGTAATGTAATTTCCGGCAGCATCGAGGATAGGAAAGCCATCTACTCCAGCTTTTGCGATGACATCGACTGAAAGATATGTCGGTAGTAAATTTTCGTCTCGAATGCCCAGAGACAGGGCATTATTATAGTTTGCTATACTATCAATTGGAGGAGGGCATGCCACAGTCCCATCTAAATAAGTAAGTTGTACTACCTGAATTAAATGCTCTGCAAAATGACCAATCTGTAGTATTGTAAAGAGGGCCAAAACTGCAACAATTGAATAATTTTTTACTTT
>JABHEX010000183.1 GCA_018676385.1 Akkermansiaceae bacterium | reverse complement strand
AGCGTGGTTTTCAGTTTGGGAACATCCACGAATGGCGTCCATCGATACTGACCGTAGACACCTAACAAATCATAACTAGAATCATCCGCAACAGGCCGTTGGGAGCGTGGGTCTTTACCAGTGCGAGTTCCTGCCGAATCAACTGAGTCGTGGTAGTAATCAACTCCATAAAGTAACGATCCATCTCCAAAATCAGACTCCATTTGTAATCCAAGGCCCCATGTTTGCACCTCAGCTAGTTGTGTACGAATATCTGTGAGGGCACGGTTCTGAAACTGGGAATCCTGTGACTTCTGATAAGACAAGGTAGCTGACCATTTTTTAAGCCACCCCTCACCTTCTCCACCATCAAGCTTAAGATATGTCAGAGAACGCTCCTGATCATAAATCCTTGCAGCAAAGGAACCAGGCGTAACAACATAACCTCCATGATTCCAACCAGGGTTGTAGATAGTGGAATGCCATCGCCATACGTCATCCTGATTGACGCGATGATGTGCCAATGTCAGCGTGGTGGCATAACTGATAGCTACATCTATACGAAAATCAGCATCAATTTCATCATATCCAGTATTTTCCATACGCCCGACCGATGAATCGCGAATGTCTCCAAAGTTTTTCTGACTAACCCCAAGTAAAACACCCCATTTGCCACCTTCACCGAAGGATGATTCAAAACGACCTACATGGCTGCGACTATTGGTATCAAACCGGTAGAAAAGAGAATTATTATTAAACCATCCATCAAGTCGTTCTCGAAAATTTGAAGACTTCGTGAGGGTATTTAGCGTGCCGCCTATCGCATCGGATCCATAGAGAACGGAACCTTGTCCCTTAACCAACTCAAGCCGATCCACTGCGGAGCTGTCCACAGTATTCCAATACTGTATTGGGCCACTACGAAATGTAGAATTATTAATTCTAACACCATCTACTAAAAGAAGATTCTGCCTCCCCGTAAATCCACGAATAAACGGCGACCCATGACCATGGGTTGTTTTCTGAACCATGACACCGGGGCTCAGTTTCAGCGCTTCAGGCAGCGTGCGAATAGAATTTTGTAATAGCTCATCTTCTCCAATGAGAGAAATTGAATAAGGACTATCGCGCAAAAGCTCAGCTGATCGGCTTGCCGATATGACCGTCTCAGGTAAAACATCACCTGAAACTTGCACGGGTGCCGTGCCAATAGCTAATACCCAAAAATATATACGCCCCAGTTTCATGTCGTCTAATATACGATTATAATGAACGTTTCTTAGGCTAAACTTTGTAACAATTCATAGCTGTAAATCCCAGAGCTATGCCCGTCTGCCCACTTCAATTGCAATGCATATCCTCCAACATGCTGCATACTAATAAGTTGGAAACTAAGATCGGTGTGAGCAACAGCCGGCTTCACAACATAACCCATAGCATCTGGCTCTCCTTGACATACAGCACATGGGCAGTGCTTCCGCAAGGTTTCGAGCTGTATATAACACTCGGAACCATCACCCCAGACCAGGGCCAGCTCGTTGCCAATGACAGTATTATTGATCAGCCGTATCATAGGTAGTTTCGAGTCCCAAATATTGCGGAACCAACACGGACAATCGTGGCTCCTTCTTCGATAGCCACTTCAAAATCACTACTCATTCCCATACTCAACCCGGGGAACACTGCCCCTGTATGATCTTCAAGCTCATCACGTAATTCGCGCATCTTAACAAACCAAGGCCTCATTTGCTCAGATGATTCGGCAGCAGGCGGGATACACATTAGCCCAACAATAGAAACCGACGGCAAGGCCAACAAATCATTTATATCACGCTTGAGCTCGGAGATAACGTATCCATTTTTATTCTCCTCCTCAGCTAAATTTACCTGAAGGTAGATGTTAGGTTTTTCACCAAGCTCCATAGCTACATGAGAAGTATGCCGAGCGAGCTTAAGCGAATCAATACTATGAATAGTATTAAAATGCCGTAGCGCCTTGCGCACTTTATTGCGTTGTAGATGCCCAATAAGATGCCAATTGAGGTTTTGCGGCAACTGTGGAACTTTACCCTCAGCTTCTTGAACCTTATTCTCACCAAAGCAAGTGTGCCCAGCATCAGCAACTACAGCAACCTTGTCTGCTGGCCACGTTTTCGATACCACAAGAAGCTGAACAGATCTGGGGTCACGACCAGCTCGCTCAGCCGCTTGTTTTACCCGATTACGAATTACAGCTAAGTTTGAGCTAATTTCCTCACCCATACTTACAATCAACCGTTGTTGTTCTGAACTGCACCCGCTATATCAGCGCGTTTTGTTGCCTCCACCAAATCTGCTAGGATTTGAATACTCTCCCGCTTTACAGGGTCTAACCCACTCGGCCACTCCGGGGTGTCATCTAAATCTTTGAGATCATCTTTTGCCTTTCGCATATAACTGCTGTTAATTTTATCACGATCAATCTCAACGAGTGTTTCTCGTTTTACATCTTCAAGGTCTAGGCGATAGAAACGATAAATTTTCATATCACTCTCAGCAAGCTTACCAAATCGTTTGTTACGCTCGATGTTACGCAATTTTCTGCGCTCTTCAGCCTCATTAAGTTCTTTTTTTCTAAGCTCTTTGTTGAGGGAGACAGTGTTTCTGTTGCGGCGATCAACCATCCGTTTAGCATCCTGATCAGTGTAATTAAAGTCCTGACAAGCCTTCACTCGGCGATCACTATTCTGCTTTAGCTCAGCCACAAAAAGATTATCACGGTCGAGCGGCTTTAATCCTGGGGCACGTCGTATGTTATCGTGCGGCAGTGCATGATCTAAATATTTCTCACCCACCTCAAATGCATCAAGCAATGATGGTAAAACGATATCAGACTCAACCCCCTTGAGCTGGGTTGTGCTGCCTGCTACACGGTAGAATTTTTGAATCGTTGGCTTTAACACACCTGCTCGGCGGGCATCTTCCATGAAGGGCATCATTTTACGTAACTCCATTGGCTGCTGAACAGTTCCTTTGCCAAAAGTTGATGAGTCCCCCACAATGACTGCACGATTATAGTCCTGTAGTGCGCCGGCAAGAATTTCGCTAGCAGAAGCACTTGTCTTATCGATTAAAACTACCAGCGGGCCATCGTAAATAGGTGCTCTATGAGATGAATCTTTTACTTCAACTCGCCCTTGATGATTTTTGACCTGCACGACTGGACCTCGGCCGGTAAAAAAGCCAGTCATTCTGCGAACCTCTTCTAGAGAACCGCCGCCATTACCACGAAGATCTAAAATAATACCCTCTACTTTCTCGTCTTTGAGTCTCTTAACAAGCTTTTCGATATCGATTGAACAGCGGGTTTCCCAGTTTTTGAAGTCGGCGTAAAATGCCGGCAGGCTAACCCAGCCTAATCGACGCTTATCACCATTCGTCTGCTTCATTTCAATGACCTCTGCCTTGGCTAGTTCATCTTTCAGCTCAACTTTACCGCGCTTGATAATGATCATTTTAATCTCACCGGGAGCACCTGCAGCTGGTTCGACTTTGAGGCGCACCTCTGTACCTTCTTTGCCGCGGATCATGTCCACAACACGATCAAGCTTTTCAAACATGATATCCGACATTGCCTCAGGAGTTCCAACATTGAGACTGTCTACACCCACAATACGGTCGTTCAGTTTAAGATCGCCCTGTTTATCAGCTGGCCCACCCACGACAATACCAGTTATTTTGGTGGCACCATCATCCTCAGCCTGCAGCATAGCACCAATACCCACTAGCGCATTTTGCATTCCAGACATAAAACGCTCCATTTCCGACATACTCATGTAGTCGGTGTGTGGATCATAGCTAAGCGCCACTGCACTGAGGAATGCATCTACAATCTCCTCTTCGTTGGAAGAATTGATACCATGCAAGATACGCTCAAATCGGTATGAAATCATTTTTCCCGGTGCATCCTTACCCTTTAGGGGGTCCTCCTTACCCTGTTCTTTGGCGAGTTCCGCAATGGAGTCTCTTCGCAGCTGCTCACTGAGTAGCGATTGCTCAACTTGATTACGCCAAAGACTACAAGCCTCAGCCTCAGTCAGTGGCCAATCGGCTTTTTCTCGACTGATGAGCACTTTGCGATCACTAACAAACTTAAACGCCGCCTCATCCTTCAAAAGGTTTTGAGCGTATTTGATACGGGTGTTAGCCCGCTTGCGGTAAAGAGCATGAATTTCTTTCGCTGCAGCCACTGACTTCCCATCAATAAGCAGTTGATGCAGGTTACTTCCAAATTTCTTGCGAAGATTCTCAACATCCGACTTGAGAAAGTAATTCTTATTTCGATCGAGAGATTTGATGTAACCCTCAAAAAATCGCTTACCTAACTTTTCATCAAAATCGTAATGGGCGTAGTGGTTATTTGACAACAGCATAACCATCTGCTTTCCCACCTCATTAAAATTCGTTTTTGCACATAACCATGATGTGGATACCAGCATGAGGGCACTGGAAGAGAGGATAAACTTTCTGATAGAAATATTTTTCATATATACGAGATTTCCAATTAATTGGTTCATGTAGCATCGTCTTGCAGTGGCTATTTGTCTATTCATTT
>JABHEX010000182.1 GCA_018676385.1 Akkermansiaceae bacterium | reverse complement strand
GAGGCAATGGTGCAAGATAAAAAAGCCATACAAGCGGGAACATCACATTATCTGGGCACGAATTTCTCTGAGGCAGAGGACATTTCTTTCGCCGGGCGAGATGGGACTAAACAATTCGCCCACACCACATCATGGGGAGTCTCGACACGTTTGATTGGGACATTGATAATGGCGCACTCAGACGACGATGGCCTAATCCTCCCCCCGCGAGTTGCTCCCTCACAAATCATCATCATTCCAGTGACACCAAAAGAAGCTACGCGCGATGCCGTCATAGATGCATGCCAAGCACTTGCAAAGGTTCTGCGATTAGAAGTCCTATTTGGTAAGCAGCCGGTCCGTGTCCACGTTGATAACCGTGACATTGGTGGTGGAGTTAAAAAATGGGAATGGGTGAAAAAGGGAGCCCCCATCCGTGTTGAGATTGGCCCTCGCGACCTCGAGTCCAATAAGGTATGTCTACAGCGACGCGACCGCGCCCCTAACGAGAAGGAGTTTATCCCCAAGGAGGACTTTATTCGTAACACCTCCGAAATACTTCAGGAAATCCACAATAATTTACTGACAAAAGCTACCGAGCTCCGCGATGAAAATATTACCGAGTGCACTGACATGGAAACATTCGACACCCACTGGGCGACGGACCAGCCTGGCTGGCTTATAACTCCTTGGTCAGGCAGTCGTGAGCAGGAGGAAGAAATCTCTAAAAAACATAAGATCACCATCCGATGCTTACCTCTTGATCAGCAGGACAAATCCCCCACGGCATGTATTTTGACCGGTGAAGCGACATCTTGCCGTGCAATATGGGGTAGAAGCTACTGATTTTTAGCTTTCGAATTTCAAATTTAGAACTTAACCTTTGTTCCCACATGGGCATTTTCAAGAAACCACCACTCAAGGGCAAAAGCGGCATCAAGGACAACATGCCTGATGACCTATGGACACAATGTAGCGGTTGTGGAGATATGATCCACACACTAGACCTTAGACAAAATATTCAGGTCTGCCCCAATTGTGACCACCACTTCCTAATCGGAGCACGTGACCGCATTAATCTCATTGCTGACCCCGATAGCTTCCAGGAGACGAACGCCGAACTCTTCTCGACAAACCCATTAGGATTTGCCAACTACGATGACAAAGTTGCCATGCTACGTGAGAAAACCAAACTCAATGATGCAGTCGTTACTGGCTCACTCTCCATTGAGGGTAAGCCTGCGATGATCGCTGTTATGGACTTCAAGTTTTTTGCTGGATCTATGGGTTCCGTCGTGGGCGAAAAAATCACCCGGGCGATCGAACAAGCGACCAAAGAAAAACGCGGTGTTATAATCGTATCAGCATCCTCTGGTGCGCGAATGCAGGAAGGCATGCTATCGCTCATGCAAATGGCAAAAACATGCGCAGCACTGGCACGACATGCAGATGCCGAGCTCCCCTACATCTCACTTATGACCCACCCAACAACTGGAGGCGTCACAGCATCATTTGCGACAATCGGCGACATCAACCTCGCCGAGCCCAAATGCATGATCGGTTTCGCAGGGCCGCGTGTGGTTAAGGAAACTACCCATCAAGACTTACCTCCGGGATTTCAGACTGCCGAATTTATGCTAGAGCATGGACTCATCGATAGCATTGTTCCGCGCCGAGATCTCCGCGAAAAACTTGCACAGTTGTTAGGTTATATGCTGCCCTAGCGTATCCAATATCGAGCATTTATTTATTGTGATACTGGATACCCATGCATCCCAAACAGATGATCTATAAAGATGCGATTGATTGGCTATATTCCACCCAGCAGTTCGGAATCAAGTTAGGGCTTGATCAGCCACGGAGACTGCTAAAAGAGACACTGTGTTTCCCTAAAGCCGGTGTAAATGTCATTCATGTAGCCGGAACCAATGGCAAAGGATCTACCTGCGCGATGATTGACTCTCTGGCCCGTGCCTGCGGCACCCGTGCCGGATTGTTCACCTCTCCTCACCTGCTCCAATACGGCGAACGTATTCGAGTAAATGGTGTAATGATTAGCGAGTCCATGATCGCTGAATACCTTACAGATATTCGCAACCATGTAGCCAGCTGGGAAAACCACCCGACATTTTTTGAAATCACCCTTGCTGTTGCGATGCGTTATTTCCGCGCACAAAACTGCGAACTCATCATTCTGGAAACAGGTATGGGAGGGCGCCTAGATGCCACCACCGCTGTACCTGCAACCCTGGCGATCATTACACCCATCGCCATGGATCACTCGCAGTGGTTAGGCGACACGTTAGAAAAAATCGCATCTGAAAAGGCTGGTATTATCGTTCCCGGCAATCCCGTCATAAGCGCCGCACAAGAACATACCGCGCACACAGTGATCGAGGAAGAGGCAAACAGAAACATCTCGCCCATTGAGTTCATTAATCATCCGCTGGAAGGTTATCACATCAACCTTGCTGGACGTCACCAACGTGAAAATGCCGCTCTTGCTGTGGCCGCCTGCGACCGGATCAAATTACCTCTCAACTCGGATATCGTGCGTCAAGCACTGAGCGAAGTTACATGGCCCGGTAGGTTTGAGAAACTCGACAACTACAATATCATACTTGATGCTGCACATAATCCCCACTCCGCAACTGCTCTTGTAGCCACATGGGAAGAGCAATATCCAAATCAAAAAGCACACATTATCTTTGGAGCCGTAGAACAAAAAAACACGGACAAGGTGCTCGCTATAATAGCCCCAATCACAGAGAATCTACATCTAACCCCTACAAATTCTGCACGCACTCTCAGCTTAGTGGACTTACAATCGGCTCTCCCCAGTGGTATAGCTTATACAGTTCATGAAAGCCTTGATGATGCTCTGAGCGTCGTGAATGATTTTAACGAAACTACCCCTGCGTTAATCTGCGGCTCCATCTTTCTGATTGGTCAAGCCAAAGCACAGCTCATGGGAACCGACACCCGGTCAAGTGAGCAATAACACATCTATGACATTCCAATCCCTACTCAGAAAAAACGAAATAGGCGCCAACTCCTATCTCGTCGAACTCGAAGGACATCGTGTCGTTCTAGATTCCGGCATGCACCCAAAAGAAGAAGGTCTGGACTCGCTGCCCGCACATAACCAACTGCAAACAAACAGTGTCGATTCAATTTTTGTTTCTCATTCACACCTAGATCACTCTGGTTCGTTACCCGTGCTAATGCAAGACCAACCAGATGCCGAAGTTTACATGACTCCCGCCACATCAAAATTGGTCGATGCCTTGTTACACAATTCAGTCAACGTCATGGAGAGTAAGCGCGTCGAACTCGGTATCAATGACTACCCTTTTTACCGCCACCGCGAACTAGACCGTTTGGAGAAACGCTGGCGTACATTCAATTACGAGCGCACATTCAACTTGAATGATAGTCTGCGAGCCACCTTCCACGATGCTGGCCACATACTTGGATCAGCAGGAATCATGTTAGAAACACCAGACCGCCGCATATTCTACACTGGTGATGTGCAATTTGAAAAACAAACGCTCATTCCAGGCGCTGATCTTCCAGATGAAGATATAGATACTCTAATAATTGAGACCACACGAGGGGCTTCTCCACGCGACCCAGAATATACACGTGACGGTGAGGAGCTCAAATTAGCCCAAGCAATCAACAGCTGCCTCCAAGGTGGTGGATCCGTGCTGATCCCGGTTTTTGCAATGGGAAAAACACAGGAGGTTCTGACAATGATTGACCGCTTCAAGCGCCAAGGATTAATCCCTGATGCCCCCACATATATCGGGGGGCTAAGCACAAAGATGACGCACATCTTTGACGATTTTGCCGATTCAACACCGCGCAACTTACCCGGATTTCGCATCCTCGAAGACATGGAGGTAAAGACTGGGGGAAGACGCAAAAAACGTGCCCCAATAGTCTACCAGCCAGGCGGCATTTACGCCCTATCCTCGGGCATGATGACGGAAAAAACCGTTTCTAACAACTTCGCGAGAGGATTTATTAGCAACCCAAAGAACTCTTTACTTTTCGTTGGTTATGCTGATCCAGCTACACCAGCTGGTCATATTCGTGCTGGGAAACGTGGTGACCTAATCAACCTTGACCCTGAACAAGACCCCGTACAGTTCAACTGCCCAATGCATGTTTTTGACTTTTCTGGTCATGCCACGCGCGAGGATTTGTTAGCATACATTCTACGCGTAGCCCCCAAAAAAACCTTTCTAGTTCATGGTGATATTGAGGCGACTGAGTGGTTTGCAGAGCAGCTCAAGGAAAAGCTCCCTAACTGCGAAACTGTAATACCACGGCCAGGAATCAAATATGAGTTATAAGAGGAAAACCATCGATCGTAATATCACTGGGGCTTCAGCCTTTCCCAATCCTCCTTTGTTGCTGGCCCTTTCTGATACTCCATCATAATTAGCCACTTACCCTTTTCCTTGACTAACAACGCATCGAGAAAAACATAATCTTTACCAGATTTACCATCATCTGTAGAAAATTCATAGAGCAAGATACCTGACTCAAATGCGGTTGTTGCATCGCGAAAACGCTTCTGAAAGCGGAAGGATGCGCTAGATTTACGCTTCCCCGCCTTGGTATCATCAAACTCTTTTTTCCACCTCTTGAGAGCTATACTCAAGGGATAGCTCACCTTTTTTGAGCCACTGACAAGCACAGCATCGGGGTGACATGTTGCCTTGTAAGATTTGAAATCACCTTCTTTGACCGAACGAGATACAATCTTCCAGTAGGTGTCGATGCCTTCGATATCAGCATGCGCATAGAGCGGCAGTATCAAAAACAAACCCAAAAAATAATTCTTCACAGCGTTATATGTTAAGTTAACGCATTGAGCGCTTGATCAAGATCAGCAACAATATCTTCAATATTTTCAATACCTACACTGAGACGAATCAACCCTGGTGAAATGCCCCCAGCAAGCTGCTGTGCAGCATTTAACTGACTGTGAGTTGTTGTTGCCGGATGGATTGCCAGACTTTTAGCATCACCCACATTAGCAAGATGGAGAAATAGCTGCAAAGACTCAATAAATTTCTGCCCCGCATCGCTACCGCCTTTTAACTCAAAAACAACCATACCACCGCCCTTGCCTTTCAAATACTTTTGGTTGCGCTCATACTCGGGATCATCCACGAGGCCCGGAAAGCGAACCCACTCGACGGCCTGATGCCCTTTAAGATACTCAGCTACCTTGAGTGCATTTTCACAATGCCTCTCCATGCGCAACGGTAAGGTCTCAATCCCTTGCAAGAACTGCCATGCATTATCGGGTGCAATACATGCCCCAAGATTTCGTAGTGGTACAGTGCGCATTCGCAGAATGTACGCCAGCGGAGCAAGCGGGTCTGGCAAATCATGTCCCCAACGTAATCCGTGATATGACGTGTCTGGTTCGTCAAACAGCGGGTGCTTACCACCAGCCCAATTGAATTTTCCTGAATCAACAACTAGACCACCAATCCCAATTCCGTGGCCACCAAACCACTTAGTGAGAGAATGTACAACAATATCTGCACCATGCTCAAGTGGGTTTGTTAGGTATGGCGTCGAAAATGTAGCGTCCACGATTAGTGGCAGCCCATGAGCGTGTGCAATATCAGCAATGGCCTCAAGATCAGCAACTTCAAGAGCTGGATTGGAGACAGTTTCACAAAAAAGCGCGCGTGTCTTTTCATTGATTGCAGCTTCAAAGTTAGCCGGAACAGACGAATCAACCAAAGTCACATCAATACCCATTTTGGGAAGAATATCGTTAAATTGTGTGTATGACCCACCGTATAAATTACGTGCTGAAATAATATTATCTCCACTCTCTGCAAGGTTGATAATACTGTTAAAAATAGCTGCCGTGCCGGAAGCGAACGCCAAGCCAGCCATTTCATGAGCCCCTTCTAACAGACAAACCCTTTTTTCAAGCACATCCGTTGTGGGGTTCATTAGACGGGTGTATATGTTACCCAACTCCTTTAAAGCAAAGAGGTTCGCAGCGTGCTCTGTGGAATCAAATACAAATGCACTGGTTCGGTAAACCGGTATAGCACAGGCGTTGGTTGCTGGGTCAGGCTGCTGACCACCATGGAGGCATAGAGTTTCGTGTTTCATTATTATTTATTTGGTTAGCGCATCGCTGCAAATTTTTGACGTAAAAGATCTCTTGGTTTTAGGTCTGCTACTTTTGCCTGAGCATCTTTAAGCCACTCGTTTTCAAGTTCGTTTTTAGTTGGGCGGCGACTTTCGAGATAGACACCAAATTTCCCTGGAAGCATAATTTCGGTTTCTTCAGCAAGCTGCATTGCCTCGGCAGTGCATTCCATATTACGTTTCGTTTCATCGACAAGATTAAATGCTCCGCCTTTACGAGGATTACCAGAATCAAAGGCTCCCGGAAAAAACATCGTACACTCAGACAAAGTTTCGACAACAGCAAAACCGGGATGAAGGATAGCCCGCTCAAACATCTCATTCATATGCTTCACCTGTGCCGCATGAGTGCGCGCAATGAATGTAGCACCACTGGCAACCAGCTGCGCCATGGGATTAATTGGCCGGTCAACAGAACCGCGCGGATCGGTTTTAGAGCGACGACCAATTGGCGTTGTGGGGCTAGTCTGATTTTTTGTTAGTCCATATACTTGGTTATCCATCACCACGTATGAGAGATTAACGTTTTTCCTGGCAGCATGGTTAAGATGATTACCGCCAATCGAAAACCCGTCACCATCACCACCAAAGACAAATACATGGAGGTCAGGTCGCGATAATGAAATACCCGTAGCCAGCGGTAGTGCACGACCGTGAATAAAGTGTATTCCATGTGTATTCACAAAATAGGGAAAACGAGATGAGCACCCAATACCAGCTACACAAACGATTTTCTCATGAGGGATGCCCAGCTTTTGCACGACGTTGAAAAAGGACGCCAATACGGCAAAGTCACCACAGCCCGGACACCAAGTCGGGTGATCGGCTTTCAACTGCTTCTTTGTAAGTTTTTCTTCTGGAAGGGTCATTAAAGATAAAAAATTACGGCTTACGACTTGAGAGTATGAGTAGCGGCATCGACGATCTCCTGCACACGAAAAGTAATACCCATAGTCTTGTTGATCGACTTGATTTTTGGATCACATGTCACGGCTCGGAGAAGCGTTGTTAGCTGGCCCATCCCGTAAACACCAGAGTCATTCATCTCGGGTACGAGCACATGCGAGAAGTTCTCAAAAAGCTCTCCTAGGTCAACACGCAATGGATGTATATGCCGAATATGCAGTGCTCCCACTTTGTGGCCAGCATCACGAAGTTTACCAGTAGCCTCACGTATGGGTCCATAAGTCGAACCCCAACCAACAAGCAGAATATCACCCGTATCATCACCGAATATCTCTGGCCTAGGCAACGACTCTGCCAGATTCACCAACTTATTTCGTCGCTTAGCCGTCATAGCAGCATGGTTTTCAGGATTGCCCGAGGGGTGCCCCCACTCGTCGTGCTCTAGCCCAGTGACAACTGGATACTTACCCTCCGTTGAGCGTGATCCCGGAGGCGAATGGCGTGTCAGCTGATCAATTGGATAAGGCTTGAAATCGACACCCCGCTCGTCGAGATCAAGATCAACATCATCCCAATGTTTCTCGAGATCAGGCTCAGGAAAGGCCTCAATACGTGTCGCAATCGCCTGATCAGATAAAATCACAACGGGAGTTGAATACTTGCGGGCAATTCTGCACGCCTCAACTGCTGTATAAAAGCAATCCTCAACATTTCGAGGGGCTAATACAACGCGGGGCGCATCGCCATGAGATCCGTAAATCGCTTGCATTAGATCAGATTGCTCCACGGATGTGGGCATTCCGGTAGAGGGACCACCTCGCTGAATATTAACGACGATAAGTGGTAGCTCCGCCATCGATGCATAACCTATAGCCTCTGCCTTGAGCGCAAGTCCAGGACCAGATGATCCTGTGATGGCAAGATGTCCCGCATAGGCAGCACCAATCGCTAATGAGACAGCCGCCAGCTCATCTTCACATTGAATGAACATTCCCCCGTATTTGGGCAATTCCGAGCGAAGCTGCTCCATGATCGTCGTCCATGGCGTGATAGGATAACCTGCTCCGTAACGGCAACCTCCAGCAATCAAGCCCATGGCGAGCATAGTGTTACCATCCGTTGAAAGTCGTTTTTCTTCAGCATTTTCACCAGGCGCCATTGGCATGTGATCAATATCATGCACGGGCCACAAATATCCCGCGTCAAAAGCAAGCATCGCATTGCGCAGGATATCCTCGGATTTGCCTCCAAATTTCTTGCTAATGATTTTTGTGATTTCCTCACGATCGAGCTTGTATACCGCACACAACACACCGAGGACAAAAATATTTTTTCCGCGGTCCTTGGCAGTGCCTCCGATCGCTTCGATGGTTGCCGATGTGAATGGCACACCAATATGAATGATGCCTCGCTCCTCTGTGATCTCCTCCACCTTGTCAGAATCATAAAAACAAATCCCCCCATCTCTCAGAGAGCTAAGGTGATTTTGATATGAGTCCTGATAAAAAGCCACTAGGGTATCTGCCTCGTCGCCTGGATGTAGCACTTTTCCGGACCCAAGGTGCACTTGGAAGATTGATGGTCCACCGGAAATTGTCGACGGAATCGTCATGTAGGTCATTACATCCTGCGCTGTCGATCCTGCCAATTGGGCGAGAAATGCGCCAATGGACTGGATCCCGTCCTGAGAGTATCCTGCAAGACGAATGACAGCATTTTTTAAGCTGTCCGAGACGGGTAAAGCGGTAGGCTGGCTCATGGATGCAATTTCAGAAGAGATCCTATTACCATGAGAAAAAAGAATAGCAAAGCAAAGAAAAGAGATGATATTTTACAGCTGCCATTCACCAAGCTTGACCCAGCTGAGATGATAACTATGCTCCGTGCCGCATGGCTTTGATTGTCCAAAAATACGGCGGCTCATCCGTCGGCAGCCTCGACCGCATTCGCAACGTCGCCACCCGAATCAAAAAGCTTCGGGACGAAGGTAATGACGTGGTTGCTGTGGTTTCCGCGATGGGTGGTGTCACCGATAAACTCATCGGCATGGCAAACAATCTAAATGCCGCCCCACCGGAGCGTGAGCTCGACGTGCTTTTATCAAGCGGGGAACAACAGTCGATTGCACTCGTCTCGATGGCATTACAAAGTATGGGGGTGGATGCCGTGTCCGCAACAGGCCGTCAGGCAGGCATCAAAACAACTGGTAGCCACACACGTGGACGAATCGACGAGATTGACTCCACCATGATGCGTAGCTGGATTGATCAAGGAAAAGTTATCATTGTAGCCGGCTTTCAAGGCATTACCCATGATGGACTTATTCATACGCTCGGACGTGGCGGCTCCGACCTCACCGCAATCGCAGTCGCCGCCTCATTAAAGGCTGACCTTTGCCAAATCCTTACCGACGTCGATGGCGTCTACACCTGCGACCCACGTGTGGTTCAAAACGCACGTAAGCTACCGAAAATCTCCTACGATGAAATGTTGGAAATGGCATCATCCGGCAGCAAGGTCATGCAATCACGCTCTGTTGAATTTGCCAAAAAATATGGTGTTGTCTTTGAAGTTTGCTCAAGCCTAAACGATAACCCAGGAACTATAGTCACCGAAGAACATCCCGCCATGGAAGCAGTAGTCATCCGAGGAGTCTCCATCGAGCGCTCCCAAGCCCGCGTCACTATCACCGAAATCCCAGATCTACCCGGTAATTCGGGAAGAATTCTCGGATGTCTTGCCGATGCCGAAGTAAACTTGGATATGATCGTCTCCAATATTGCCAGCAACGGTATGGCTCGCCACTCATTCACCATGCACACTAATGATCTAGGTCGTGCCCAAGCAGCACTCAAACCTGTCCTAGGAGAAATATCCGATAATGCCCAGATCGAGACTGAAGCCGGTCTCGCCAAACTAAGCACTGTAGGTATAGGCATGCGCTCGCACTCGGGCGTGGCGGCCAAGATGTTCCAAGCCCTCGGCAATGCAGAGATCAATATTGGTATGATCTCAACGTCCGAGATTAAGATTGCTGTAACAGTCAATGAGACGGTAATCGAAGATGCCGCCAGGGTCGTACATGAGGCATTTCATCTGGACAAAAAACCATCCACTTGAAAATTAAGGATGCCCACATGGCGCACGTTAGGAAAAACCAAACACGCTGCCAACCTGCCAGATGAATCACACCGAGCAAGCACCGATCTCAG